>NZ_DAIK01000123.1:0-20451 GCF_002496085.1 Methanosaeta sp. UBA458
TTTTTAAGTTTTTCATGTGGAGACACAGAGGCCATATTCTATGCCTGACCTCACCCACATAATTCAGCGAAGAGCCAAAAAGATCAATAGATCCGGATGGCACCGGATCAGCCTGCGTTTTATTCTGCTATATTCACTGGATAGATGAGCCTCTCAGCGATGGTGCCGTTTTCCCAAGGCTGAAGGAGAAGAAGATAAACCTCCGTCTCTCCAGGGATTACTGCCCGGTAGGTGAAGATCTCGTTCTCCGGCACTCCGACCATCTCCAAACTGACATTGTCCTGGGTTGATCTCGCTCCCACCAGGGTCAGGAATTGGGGATCGAATTCAGTCCACCACTCAAATCCAGTTGAGGGATTAGAGGGGATGGTGATGTTAAACTCCTCACCCATAGTGGCATTGATCACCGGCTCACATGGAGCATTGTCACATACGCTGCTGCCAAGAGCCATGGCGATCATGGAAATGGCCAGGGCCAGGGCAGAGATTGCATATCGTTTCATATATCCGACTCCTCCAGATTGTAGCTACTTTTAGCCTTCTTTTTATTCTTCTTTCTATTTAAGAGGATATCTTGAGATCTACATACCCACCTTGCCGGTTCTTATGGTATGAGCCTCCTCGACTGGCACCACAAAAATCCTGCCGTCGCCTATGGCCCCTGTTCTGGCCGAATCCTCGATGATCTTGACGGCTTCCGATATCCTTCCCGCTTCCAGCACGAGCATGAGCACCGTCTTTGGCATATCATAGCTCTCCCCGGCAACCACAATCCCCTTCTGCTTTCCACGGCCGTAGACATCAAAGCGGGTCATGGCAGAGAATCCTTCTGTCTTGAGGGCACCGACAACTACATCCACTCTCTCCGGCCTGATCACCGCCCAGATCATCTTCATCAAATGAGAATCCATGCTGCTATACTCCTGATAACCAATATTCACATGGTGAGCATCCTGCATCACTATGAAATAACTGCTAATGAATGGATATATGGACCTATTTGAGAAAAATTGGCAGGATTTCAGAGGAGCGCAGAAGAATTGAGAAATCATAAGATTTGATATACGAGTGAGGAGAGTAAGCCCCCTTCTGTTCTATGACGGCATTCAGCTTAGCGCCATACCCGAGCTTGGCTGGACGTCCATGTTAGCAGCTCTATTTTGGCTTGCACCCACAGGGTTTCGCCGTTTCATCCGCATTCAGCGCGACCTCAGCCTTTCGGCATCATAGCTTTAACGCTGCACGGTATCGTTTCTGTGCCAGAGCCGGAGCTCTCGCCCCACATCCTTTGGGATGTCTGTGTGTCCAGTGGTGGAGGGACTTTCCACACCGGCCGGAATTGGCCAGCGGCAGCCGTCCTTCCTCTCTCGCATCTTTAAGGACGCCGGTTTAGGTTTATAATGGCTTCGCTTGCCGGTCATGAACCGCCAGGCTTAACCTGGCCCGGCCAACCCCATATGCCACTCTCGGGCAAGTCTATATCCTATGACAGCCATCCTATCCCGCAGATGGCCCGAGACCAGAAGGATCACTACTACCGCAAGGCAAAAGAGGAAGGCTACAGGGCCCGATCGGCCTACAAGCTCCTGCAGATAAATGAAAAGTTCCATGTCATAAAAAAAGGCGACTCCGTGGTCGACCTGGGAGCGGCGCCAGGCGGCTGGCTGCAGGTAGCCCAGAAGCTCTCCGGAGGAAAGATCGTGGGAGTGGACCTGGAGGGCATCACCCCCATCCCAGGAGTGGTCACCTTCAGGGCGGACATCACCGCCCTGGGCACAGTGGACCTGGTAAAAGATGCCCTTGGTGGGGATGCAGATGTGGTGATATGCGACGCCGCCCCCAATCTCTCCGGGGCCTGGGACAGGGACCATGCCATCTCCATAGACCTGGCCCGGTCCGCTCTTGAAATGGCCAAAAAGCTCCTCCGGCCGCGGGGCAACTTCGTGGTCAAGGTGTTTCAGGGAGATATGTTCATAGATTTTCTCAATGATGTCAGACGGGAGTTTGCCGTTGTTCATGCCCATTCGCCTGCGGCCTCAAGAAAGGAGAGCGCAGAGACCTATGTAGTGGGAAAGAAGCTCCTTTCTGCCCCGGTCCGCAAAGGGGACATGCTCAATGTTCGGATAGAATCTGTGGGCAAATCTGGAGACGGCGTGGCCATGGTGGAGGGCTTCGCGATTATTGTCCGAGGATCGAAGCTGAAAGAAGAGCTTCTAGTTAAGGTGGATGCCGTTTTGACCAACTTCGCCTTTGCCGAAATCGTAGAGAGAAAGAGTTAATAACCTGCCCAAGAAAAGTGAACGGAGGGGCTAAACCATGGAAGACGATGCAGTGATTTTCATTGGAGACAAACCAGTCATGAACTACGTCCTGGCAGTTATGACCCAGTTTAACAAGCCTATTGCCAGTGTGATATTGAAAGCAAGAGGGCGTGCCATCTCCCGCGCTGTGGATACGGCAGAGATAACAAGAAACAGGTTCATGCCCAATCTCACAGTCAAGAACATAATCATCGGCACGGAATCCATTCCCAATGAGGAAGGAAAGATGGTGAATGTCTCTTCGATGGAGATAATCCTCACAAAACAGGAATCATAGATGGGCTACATGAGAAGAAGCGGTAGCAAGATCGAGGAAAGGAAAATATTATAACGATTGGCGCTACTTTTTGTGGCAAAATCGGCCGCAAACCATCGATCCATGAGATCGTATCGATTTTTTATCCGATGATCCTCTCCTATCTTTTCTCCAACTTCTTTTTTCCTGGCAGAAAATAATTTAAATGCCCGAGACACAACGGATGCATGTGACAGTATTCAGAGCTTATGATGTCAGAGGTGTCTACGGCACCGATCTCACAGAGCAGTTGGTGAAGAGAGTTGGTGAATCCTTTGGATCTTATGCTGA
The DNA here is from genome assembly GCF_002496085.1 of Methanosaeta sp. UBA458. Lineage (NCBI taxonomy): Archaea > Methanobacteriati > Methanobacteriota > Methanomicrobia > Methanotrichales > Methanotrichaceae > Methanothrix > Methanosaeta sp. UBA458. The sequence goes on from NZ_DAIK01000123.1 coordinate 2,908, forward strand.
AGGTGGTTCAGTCTCCCTGGGAAGAGATACCCGGATCAGTGGCCCAAGCCTCCAGAAGGCGTTCCTGGATGGAGTACTGAGCACAGGCTGCCAGGTTAACAGCTTTGGCATCATCCCCATTGCCATAATCAGCTTTATCACCTGGAAAGAGGAGCTCAAGGCCGCAGCCTACATATCCGCCTCTCATAATCCGCCGGAGTACAACGGCGTGCGATTCAGAACCTGTGACGGTTATGGCCTGCTCTATCAGGAGTCCTCCATAATGAAGTACTATCGGGAGGGGGGCTTTCTCGCTGGCCAGGGGATCAAGACCGATCGCGATCCAGGGGAGGCGATCGAGAGATACAGGGAGTATGTGCAAGGGAAGCTGAACCTCAAGCGTCCCCTCAAGCTGGTTTTAGACATGGGAAATGGTGCAGCCTGCACAATGGCCTCCTTCTACCAGCAGCTGGGTTTTAATCCTTTGATTTTAAACGGAACCACGGACGGCCTGTTTCCCGGCCGAGGTCCCGCTCCCAATGAGGAATCTTTGCGCCCTGCCTGCCAGATGCTAAAGAAAAAAGAGGCAGATTTCGGCGTGGGATTTGATCCGGATGCTGACAGGGGAATCGTCATCGATGATAAAGGAGCTGTCCTGCCCCCGGAGAAGGTGGCGATCATCATCACCCGGGCAAGGTACAAGCCCGGTGACCTGGTCATATCCGGCTTCGACTGTTCAATGATCCTGGAGCGAGAGCTGGAAAAGGATGGCATAAAGGTTCTGCGAGAGAGGGTGGGCGATGTCTTCGTGGCAAACCGGGTGAAAAACTCAAAAGCGGTTCTGGGCGTAGAACGAAGCGGCCACTTCTTCCTGCCCGAGTTCCAGTATTCTGATGATCCCTTCGCCATGAGCCTCGCCCTGGCTGAGATCGTGTCCAGTGGAGAGAAGCTCTCAGATCTGGCAGGCATGATCCCTGATTATCCCTATAAACAGATGAGCGTCCACCTCAATGAAGACCCGGCAGCGGTTATGCTCCGCCTGGCCGATTCACTGGCTTTCTTTGAGCCGGACACAACAGATGGCTTGAAGATCACTACCGAAAGCTACAGCGTTCTCATCCGGCCGAGTAACACCGAGCCCATCATCCGGCTGTATATCGAGACCACCAAAGGGGATATGAAAGAGCTGGAGGAGCAATACAAAAAGATCATCCACCAGGCGATGAAAGCCTGAAAATTTCGCCAGAGCTGATTTAAGCGTGAGCCATAAAGACATCTGCATTCTCATACCGACCCTCAACGAAGAGAAATCCATCCAGCCCGTCATCCGCGAATTCCAGGAGCTGGGCTATGATAACATCCTGGTCGTGGACGGCCATAGCACCGACAAGACCGTAGAGAAAGCCAGAGCGTCCGGTGCAAAAATATTCATTCAGTCGGGATCGGGCAAAGGCCAGGCTCTAAAGGAGGTCTTCGGCCATATAAAGGAGAGGTACATCCTCTTAATCGACGGGGACGGCACCTACCTTCCTCGCGATGCTGCCAGGATCATGGAGCCCATCTTAGAGGGACAGGCAGATCACGTGGTGGGAAACAGGCTGGAGAACATTCAGGGAGGAGCCATCAAAAGGCTGAATATGTTCGGCAATAAGATGATCAACCGCTTCTTTGCGGCAATCTACCGAGTCCAGCTACACGATATCCTGTCCGGCTACAGGGCCTTCACCACTGAAGGAATAAGGATGCTCGATCTATCCATGCCCGGCTTTGAGATCGAGTCGGAGATGACCATAGAGAGCGTAAAGAAAGGCCTGAGGATAATCGAGGTTCCCATCACCTACCAGCCCCGGTCTGCAGGCACCAAGACAAAGCTGCATCCGTTCCGGGACGGTCTGAAGATCATCCTCACCATCTTCCGCATGGCTAAGACGGAGAACCCCATGTTCTACTTCGGCCTGATGGGCTCATTCGTAGGATTGTTCGGCTTTCTGGTAGGGATCTATGTGGCCAGAGACTGGTTATTGTGGAGAATAGAGCATATTCCCTTAACCATACTGACGGCGATTCTGATCATAGTCGGCATCCAATTGTTCATGATCGGCATGCAGGGAGATATGATGGCCTCCATGCACCGGGAGATGATGAGAGAGCTGTATAGAAAAAAGAGATGAGGCGTTCCGCTAAATGCTCTTTTAGCGGAACTCGAGCTTGGCCTCGCTCTTCGCCTCGAAGAGATATGCCCTTCCCGGCTCCAGAGTCTCATTCTCTCCTAGATTGGTCCAGTCCCCGCCCTCATGCTTCCAGACGAATGCTGAGACCAGGCCCTTTTCTACTGCCTCCGGGTACCTGTACCTCTTATGCTCGGCATTGATGGTGATGTTAGCCAGATCAACGGTCTGATTCACCGGCAGTCCGATCATATTCCAGCCCACATGCAGATCCAGTCGGTAGGGGAGGTCGACCGGCTTTCCCGGTATCTCCATTGTGAAGTTCCCGGTGCTGTCTATGAGATATCCCTCACCTGCTTTGAATTGAGTCACATTGAGCTTGCCTGCCTCTTTCATGCCGAAATTCCATCCATCTTCGGCAATGGTGAATATGCTCCTGTAGGGTTTGTTCTTCAGGTATCTCTCCGCAGATGCATCCCGCGGGTTCAGATAGATGGACACAGCATTCCAGCCGGCAGTGACATTGATCCTTTGAACCTGACCGGGTATCAGCTCGTACTCGACAATAAAGCTCCTCTTCTCCCCAAGCTTCGGCCTGATGATGGGCCACATCACCCTCTTCTCCAAGCCCCGGGAATATTCATCATGCCAGAGGGATAACCCCTCCTCCTTTACCACGATCTTCTCTGCGTCCTTGGGCAAGAGCACCTCACCTATGATGGCGGGAGTGGCATCGAGGTTTAGAAGTCCGCTGGAGCTCTTCGACTCAATCCAGTATACCCAATCGGTAGCGCTCTCGTTAAGCGGAATTACTGCCACATTTAAAATCGTCTGATTCAGATCGGTTTCGTTCTCCGCCGAGAGAACGGTGGCATAAGGAAGAGAAGGAGATTTTGGCAAAGCGGGCTTGAAGCTCGGATCGCCCAAGATTACGTTCATGTAAGAGGTCTGGTTGAGCATCTCATGAACGGAGATATCCCAGGCAGGCAGGACCTCATCGTAATCTGAGTTCGGCTTTAGGCTTTCAGTGCCTCTGGACTTCAGCCGAAAGAGGTTGTCCGCATCCAGCTGGGCCTGACCCACTGTGGAATTCCTGAAGATCAGGGACTGATAGAAGCTCTTGTAGTAGTCGTCTGAGAGGAAGATATAGGATAAGGCTGAGCCTCCAATGTAGTTTACCGCTCCCGCCCTTATGAATGCCAGAGCGATGGAATCCTCCAGGTTTCCGGGGACATACATCCTCGTGCCGGTCACATTCAGATAGTATCCCTTCAGGTTGGTGGTAACACAGGCAGAAGCAGTGGTTGTCTGAGGAGGCAAACTCAGCTCTTTTACCTGCGACCCGGTAAGAGCTGAATCCGTCATTGACCAGGCAGACAGCCCCCATGAATCCTCGCTTCCGTGATGATCGAAATGAGCGATATTCTGGCCGTTGTTCAATTGCGATATCGTCTGCTGATAAGTAGCCTCTTCATGACGCAGATCCTTGACCATGAGACCTGCCTCCTCCAGATACTCCTTTATGCGTATTCCCACAGGAGCCTGAGGAAATGAGAGAGCAGGAGAGGATACAACCAGCCCATTATTCTTCCAGCTTCCATTTAGCCGATCATAAGCCATTGTGCGGGCCATGAGCTGGGAGGCATCGTAAACCGATAGCCCCATGATCCTTCCCACAGCCACCGTGCTGTAGTTGTTCAAATCCGGCTTGATCTGATAGTCTCTGTAGACCTCATATTCCATAACCTCCGAAAGCTTCTGGATGAGCCCGGTGGATATGAAAGGAATAGAGCCGGGATCGCCCACCACCATGAGATACTCCGGATCCAGGTTAAGCTCCGCTACCTTTTGATTTAGCGTCTCCTCCACCACCAGGGGATCGATCTTTTGGGGATCACAGGCCACGTCAATCAGGATGGCTTTATGAGATGATGCCGCCCCCGCTGCCACCATAGAGAGCCTGGGGACCTTGGTATGGCTGAATGCTGTGATATTCAAGACCTTGACATTGGAGCGAACCTCTATGGTGTAGTTTTCAGTCCGGGCCTCATCCGTCTCGATATTGAAGAGCCAGTTGCCTGGAGTTTGAAGGGAGACTCTCACATCATAGAGCCCATCCCTGGTTATGTTTGTCAGCTTCAGGCGGCCAGATCTCTCGTCCGGGCTGTAAAGGTTTAAAGCGAGATAACTGCTGTTCCGCTCAATGTTCCAGGAGATATTGGTGCTGCCTGAGTAGATCCATTTGGGATAGGTTAGATTGATTATAGGCGGATCGTCCACATTTCTGAGAGTATGGTTGTAAGAGAAGCCTTCATAGGCGGCAGTAGCTCCAGTGTCCAGGCGCTGCGACCAGCCGGCATCCATGGGATATAGCAGCTCTACCTCAACATTCAGGCTGGCGGACTCTCCAGGCTCGAGCCGGCCGAAATCCCAGCGGATCAGAGATCCATTAAGAAAAGCGGAGGTCTCTGTAACCGGCTTTCTGCTGTAGGGGTCGGTCACATTGACCTCCCCGTATGCGGTGCCCGCCAGCCTTATGAGCCGCCCCATGGGAAAGATATCTCGTAGCTGCACCCCCCTGAGCACCTCATCTCCACTATTGGTGAGGGTAAAATTGAGCCTGACCACCTCTCCATCTTCCTCTGCAGGAACCTGGTCAGGGGATAGCTCCGTTCTCACCAGCAGATCTCCAACCAACGAACGCTCAACCGCCTTGCTCGACGCCGGCGGCAGGAGGGATAGATCATGGGAGTTGGTCAAGACAACCATTGATGGACTCTCGTTCCTTCTTTCCATCTCCTCGACCAGCAGATCACCGCTGCCCTCGATAAGGGTGATATTCATCTGGCTCAGGTTTTGTCTCACCCTCTCCCCTGTCGGACCTGCCAAGATCACATCCTTTGCCCCCAGCCGGACGAGAGCCGATCGGGTCTCCTCCGGCAGCGCCTCATTCACAAACAGCAGCGGCCAGTTCAGATAGGATGCAATAGTGGCCGCCTGGAGAGCAGCAGTATAATTCTCACCCACAATTACTGCTCCTGGAGAGCTCGCCCAGCGGCGACTTATCTGCTCACTCAGATCAAAGCTGTTGTTGACCCTTATGTTCGAGTCGCTCCTCCAGGAGATATTTCCCACCGCAAGAACCTCTCCATTAAGCTGCCGCAGCAGCCAACTGGCCGCCGAGGAGGGAGGCTCAAGCTCAGACCAGAGGGGTGTATGGACCACATCATACTCGAAGACGACTCCCGAGGCACCAGATCCCACCAGATCCTCGATATAGCTTACAGCTCCCTTCACATTCTGGGTGGAGAGGACATAGCCCACATAATCATCGTTAAGGCGAACATAAACGGGATTCGTGCTCTCTCTGCTGGCCAGCTTGACATCCTGGGGAGAAACAGGAGATATAAAGGCAAAGTCTGCCACCCCAGTCATCCGGGCAAAGTTGTATCCCTTGCTTCGGTCAAATGGGCTGTCCAGTGCCACTCCGAGCAGCACAGGGCCTAGGTCAGATGTGATGTTCCGGGCATCCATAACGATATCCATGAGCTGGTCCTGCTTCCATTCAGCCCACTTCTCCCGGTTGTAGCTATTGGCATTGACCTTGCTGATATCTATTCCCGTGTCCTGATAGAACTTCTCTTTGCATACATCGCAGTAGCAGTGATTCTCATCCTGGAATCCGAACCGATATAGGACGACTCCATCGACATGATAGTCATCGATCAGCATCTCAATTTGGTTATAAAGACGGTCTTTTACCTCTGGGTTCACCGGGCAGTAATAGCTGCTGTTTCCCCCGATCTCTGGATTTGGCTCCTGCAGCATAGAGCGATCGATGGTGGACCGATCCGGCTCTGTTGTGGCGAGGCCAACCTCAGCCATCATTGCCATCTCTTTGCTGTCCAGACCTTCCAGCGCCTCCGATGAAGCCTGGGATTCAGGAATCTCTAAAGTGACGGCAACATAAGCTTCGATTCCGTCCTTTTGAGCCGCCTTCACCAGCGCACCGACCTTCTCGCCGGAACCATGTATGGTTATAGCGCTGACGTTTGCTCCTTTGAGGGTATCCAGGATTGCCGAAGCACCGTATCGCTCCAGATCGCTCTCCTCAATCCAGCCATTTCTCTCTCCAGCATGCACCTCTTTGGGGAGGATTAGCATAGGCTTGATGACGGTCTCGTTCTCCTGAGAATAGATGGCGAGGGGAGTAGCAGCAACAGATGCATGCCAGTCGTCTGCTCCCACCAGGATGATATCCTCGACCTCGCCTTTCACTCCTCTCGCCAGTGGTTTATCGTCTGCGGCGGAGAGCAGAGTGGCGGACAGTATTGCCACGAATAATAATAAATAAAGACGTCTCAAGCGCTCACCTCCTCTAATAAGACACCCGCTTCGCTAAGTGCCTCTGTATAATCCTCTCCCACTCTGCCCACGACCATCGCCCGAGAGAGGGTTGTATTGCGTCTGGTCATATCCTCAATAGCTTCTATGGAGGCACCAGTGACGTTGCCTCTGCACACCACCATCGGTAATCCCTCGTTCATCGCTATCTTATAGGCTCTGAATATGTCTGCCTCCCTGGGGGTGGTCAAGACAACCTCGGATGTGCCATTATCCCACATCAGTTTCGTGAACAGCCAGCACTCTTCAAAGAGGCTATCGCTTTGAATGCGCTTGAGTTCAATATCTTTCAGTTTCTCCTCAACACCAGAGGGGATCACAGAATCATTGCCCAGGATCACGATTTCCAGATAGCTCTGCAGCTTCTGCAGGTAATCATCGGAGATCTCATCCGCAGGAACCATAAATATGGATGGGCTCCTATTGCCAAATAAGGCCAGGGTACCAATAGTGCCATAGATGATGTCATCTCCGGTGAGCACCGCCAATCCCTCTGGAGGCGCAGCCACAATAGTGACGGTCTCCTCAGGCATGGGAATGCCGTGGGAATCCAATAGCTGGAAGGTAAGCGGATACTCGCCCCCTTTTGATGCCAGGAAGGTGAAGTTGGCCAACCCAGGCACCTCTGGTGTGACCGTTACCATTTGTGACTGGGGGATGACTATAAGCTCATCCGGAGATTGCATCGAGACCCATATGTCCTCTTTGACGTCCAGAATTACCTTGAATTTGCCCTCATAGCTCTTATTGGTGGCGATCTTCTCCGGGACCAGGATATCGGTATCGTAGCCTCTGACCACCATTCCGAACTCGACCTCTGCCTGGATTGAGGAGTTCATGGACCGGTTGCCCAGGGATGTGGCAGTGATGGTGACATTCTCCCGAGATCCGGGCTTGTCTGTCTGTATCTGCAGTTTGATCTCATGAGTTGCCCCGGGATTCAGGGGCAGGTCATAGGGCATGCTCATGGGCTCGTCATCGTCCATCAGCACGACGCTCCAGCCCTCGGGCACAGCTCCCGCGTCAATCGAGGCGATATCTCTGAATGAGCCCAGATTCTTGACTGCCAGATTGAACTGGGCAATATCTTTAGCGCTTGCCCGGAGATAGGCTGATTTGGCATCATCCACGGTCATAGCAATGCCGTAGCTCTCCTGCACAACGACATTAATATGAAAGTCTATTCGCACCGGAATGGAGGGAGGAGCGCTCTCCATCAAGTATACGAATCCGGTGTAGACTCCAGGCTTGGTCTCCGGGGGTATACCGATATAGATCTTGATCTCCGCCTCCTCTCCAGGAGAAAGAGGCTTATCCTCTGGAACGTCGATGAAGATAAAATCCCTGGCATTTCCGATCATTTCGGTTTTAGCGATATTGAAGATGGTTGAGTCCCCATTATTCATCACCTTAAGAATCCTCTCATCTCCATCCCCTGGATGAAGAACGATGTCAAATCTTTCCTTGTCTGGTGCCAGCTGGGCGGCGCCGGCGCCGATCAGCAGGAACAGTATTATAATCGGGTATATCAGCCTCATCTTGCCCCACTTGTCATATACTGGATCTTTGCACAGTGAAATATCACATCTGCTCGCTTTAAATCCTTTGCCCAGAGGATTGCGGGAATTCATTCACCCTCTAATTTGATTGGTCTTTCTGGACAGACTGGTTTATATCTGTTATGTGCGAGAACAGATCTGGTGTGTTTCTTTGGACCGTGAGAAAGAAATCCTCGTGGCCACGCCCTTTAAGAAGCGGGGCAAGAAAAGCCTGAAGATCAGCGATTTCATATTTGCCCTCTCTTTAGACCTGAAATGGGGATCTCCAGAGAAGGTGCGCGCTCTACTCAGAGAAGCGGAAGCTGAGGGGATGGTGAAGATGGATGGAGAGATAGTGTCAGCGGCGTTTGATATCGATGCGGTGGATGTACCCCTGGGATTTAAACCCTCGACGGAAGAGGCCATACTTGACCAGGGAATTAGGCTGATCACCTCCCAGACGGGCATGAGCAGAAAGGAGGTCATAGCCCTCGCTAATGATAAGCAGGATTCGCTGAAAAAGCTGGTGGAGATGGATGCAGTGGTACTCCTGCTAGCGAGAGAGATGGGGCTAGATGTTCATGATCTGGCAGCAAAGGCCTATGAGAATCTCCTTGCCCGCGCCCGGGAAGTTCAGCCGAGCTGAAGAGAGGCGGAATCGGAAAAAAGGCAGGACGATATGGCGAGAATAGCGCTCTATGAGCTGTTGGGAATTACCAAGGAGCGGGCCGATGAAATCGCCAGGAAGGTGAGAGACTCCTTTGCGCAATCGGATACTCCCGAGGAATGGATTGGAAGGCTGATAGAGGAGTCTGGAGTGGACAGGAGTAATGCGGATATCTTTGCCTGCGGGTGGTTTGCCGGAAAGTACGCCGGAGTTTCAGAGGTCTTCAATGTGGTGCAAAATGAGATGGACAGCATGGAGAAGGATAAAGCAGAAAAGCGAGAACTGGAGAGCCGACATCCTGGACAGAATGGATATGCTTAGGCTGCCAGTATCATTTTATTCTGAGCGGCAAAATTCTGTTGGAATTTATATGGAATTAACAAGTGCAATCAGTAATCGTAACCTTAATCTTCCATGGGAGCGATCTTGGGAGTTATGACTCATCGAGTCCTCTTTACAACCGCTTACCGAAATAGCTCTGAGCCATACGACTACATCGGGGCCAACACCCGGTCATGGTTCAGATTTTACTGGCCGCGCATTCAATCCTTCGGCCTGAGATTCCTGAAGCAGAACATTCCGGAGATTGAGATACTGGAGTTCCCCACCTGGGATGAATATGAAAAGAAGCTCCAAGAGGGCTGGGATGTTGTTGGCCTCTCCTTTTACCTTAGCGAGACCCACGAAGCAGTAGAGATGGCAGAGGCGGCACGCAGTGCGGGCGCAGGAGAGGTCTGGGCAGGAAACTATGGAGCCCTAACCACCGCCGTGCAGGACAGGTTCGACAAGGTCTTTGTGGGATATGCAGAGCATCAACTGGCGCCCTATTTCGGCAGGCAGATAAAGGATGTCATCCATCCGCCGCTTATCGAGTATCTGAATACGCCCTTCAATATCAAGGTGAACATCTATGGGGTCCTTTTCACTACCCGGGGCTGCCCAGTGGGATGCAAGTTCTGCCAGACTCCGGTTTTCTGCAATAAACCCAATATAATCTCCCTGGAGAGCATCGAGAGGGTTCTTGCCTACTACAAAAAAATGGGAATAAATGTGGTGATAATCGAGGATGAGAACTTCGGTTGCAACCGCCGCCATGCGGATGAGGTTGTGAAGCTCCTGGACAAGTATGGGATGGTCTGGGGGTGCATGGCCCGGGCTGATTATCTGAGAAAGAAGATCGATGATTGGGCTGACGCCCGGATGAAGAACGGCAAACAGGTATCCGGCTTTGCCGGGGCGGCTATCGGCATTGAGAACCTGCATCAAGAGCGTCTGGACGAAATCAAGAAGAAGGAAGGCACCGAGGATATTCTGGAGACGCTGAGAATGCTGCAGGCTCGAGGCCTGGGGACGATTGGCTACTATATGATCGGATTTGAGGAGGATACAAAAGAGTCGCTAAAGGTGGACATAAAGAAGCTGGCTGCCCTCAAGCTGGACATAACTCAGATATGCGTCATTACTCCTTTGCCCCAGACCCCATTGTGGAGAGAGATCGAGGAGAAGTATGGCATATTCGACCAGGACTATCATCATTATGATGGAAAGCATCTGGTCTGGAACCACCCCCATATAAAACCGGATGAGATGCAGGAGATATTAGACCGGTCGCTCCGCCAGGTCCATTCCTGGTATGTGCCCCTGCGCATCTCTGGAAGGGTGTGGTACAATGCTTATCGCTATGGAGGATGGGATGGGATAAAAGAGGTTGCCGGTTACATCTCCCGGGCAAACAAGTTCGACTGGAATCAGGGGCCCAGGTTCCTCCCCTTGCCGGGAAATAAAGGATCATCCGCATGAATATGAACGCAAAAACCTGAATAAACGAAGGCTCTGGATGAAGATACTCCTCCTATCCTCCCCTGTGGTTCAGCTGGACTTCGACCGCATAGCCCGCCTGCCCAATCTGGGGCTGGCCAGCCTGGCGGCGCATGTGGATGACCTGTGCACAGTTCATGTGGCAGACATTCACGGACTGAAAGACCATCGAGAATATGTGAAAAAACAGGTTCAAGATTACGATCTCGTCGGCCTGACCGCTATGAGCTTCCAGTATCAAGAGGCACTAGCTCTGGCCAGGATTGCCAAAGAGGCAGGGGCTCAGACGGTCTTTGGCGGCTATCATCCCACTCTCGCGGCAGAGGAGATCGGCCAGAGCGATGACAGCCAGCTCATCGACTATATCGTGCGGGGTGAAGGCGAGGCCACCTTCCGGGAGCTCACTGAGTCCCTGCTGGCAGGAAAAGAGCTGAAGGAGGTCCTGGGCCTGTCCTACCATGATCCGGGCAGCAATAGAATGGTTCACAATCCGGCCAGGCCTCTCTTGGATGTATCGGATATCAGGATGCCCAACAGAGACGCCCGGCTCATCACCCGCGGCTTTCTGACCTTTGATGTGCCCATCGATTCAGTGGAGACCAGCCGGGGATGCACTCAGGGCTGCAAGTTCTGTTCCATCAATCTCATGTACGGCCGCCACTTCCGTACCTTCCCCATCGAGAGAGTAGTCGAGGATATCCGGGATGCGGAGGAGCATGGTGCCGGCTCGATTTTTTTCCCAGATGACAACATCACATTGAACCCCAAGAGGCTGGAGAGGCTCTGCCAGGCGATAATCGATGCCGGGCTCACTCACCTCCGTTACAAGACCCAGGCCTCCGCTTCCGGCATTGCCTCGAGCAAGAGGCTTGTCGACAAGATGGGCGAGGCGGGTTTTGACGGCGTCTTTTTGGGGGTGGAGAGCATCAATAAGAGGAACCTGGAGTTCTTGGGCAAGGGCAAGATGTCAAATGATGCCGAGATCGCGGTGCAGTACCTGCATGACAACAACATCATCGTCTCCACTGGCCTCATCGGCGGGAACCCGGATGACGATGAGGAGGACCTGTGGGAGAACTTCCATCTGGCCCGCAGGCTGAAGGTGGACTTTCCCATCTTCTATATCTCCACTCCCTATCCGAAGACCCAGATGAGAGCGGAGCTGGAGGAGATGGGCCTTGTGACCAGGAACGACTTCAACAAGTACGATGGCATGCATGCCAACCTTCGGACAAGGCATCTCTCAGACGAAGAGGTGCAGTACATCACCTGGGAGATGAATGCCCGCTACTACGACCTGGACTGGATCAGGTATAATAAAGTCAAGAAGATCTACCCCAAGTGGTTTGCGGGAGAGATCAAGAGGCTGGTTCCCTTTTATGCTAAAAGAAAGCTGGACCTGGCCACTGGGAGGAAGACGCCCCGTGATTTCTTCCAGGAGGATTTAGAGAGCGGGGAGCTGTGCAAAGGAGTGGTCTAGGATATCGGCATCTGGCTATTTCGAGCCGGATTTCCCACCGCTACGATCCTCTTTCAGCTTGTTTTCAATTTTGATCGAATGCCACCAAATAATTAAAGACCTATCCGCATAAGTCTCTCTTGGATTTGAGGGGATGGCAGGAAAGTGGCGAGGAGAAAAAGGAACAACAATACCATTGGACTGAATTCAACAGGGCAGGTGGCCCCCGCCCTGGCGGAGGACGCCCATCTGGATATTTCAATGCTCGAGACCTGGCTGTGGGATGCGGCCTGCGCTATCCGCGGGGCAACGGACGCGCCCAAGTTCAAGGACTTCATCCTGCCTTTGGTCTTCTTCAAGCGCCTCTCCGACGTCTTCGAGGATGAGTTTGCCGCTCACGTCCGGGAATACGGGGACGAAGAGCTAGCCAGGACTATTGTTGAAGAGGACCTGGCCCACTCTCTGAAGACGGGGAGCACTCCCATAATCAGATTCTACGTTCCCGGGGACTATAACTGGAGGGCCATTCGCAATCACGGTGCAGATGGCCGGCTGGGGGAGTTCGTGACGGAATCCCTGCGGGAGGTGGCCAGGCTTAATCCCGACCTGCAGGGCGTCCTGGATATCAAGGACTACAATGAGCGCCAGTCAGGGCAGCGCACTTTAGACGACGACCGGCTGGGGGCACTAATCGAGGTCTTGAGCCGGCATAGGCTTGGGCTGGAGAATGCAGAGCCCGATATCTTAGGAAGGGCATATGAGTATCTGCTGCGCAAGTTCGCCGAGGGGCAGGGGCAGTCTGCGGGGGAGTTTTACACCCCGAAAGAGGTAGGGGACCTCATTGCCGAGCTGATCGATCCCGTGCCCTACAGCACCATTTACGATCCGGCCTGCGGCTCGGGTGGCCTCTTGATCAAGGCCCGGCTGCTGTATGAGCGTCGTCATCCGGATGAGCGGTCGCGGGCGCCAAGGCTGTGGGGCCAGGAGCTGAATCCGGTCACCTTCGCCATGGCCAAGATGAACATGTTCCTGCATGACTACACCGATTCGAGCTTTGCCATTGGCGACACCTTCAGAAAGCCGGGATTCGGCCCGGAGGGCTCGCTCATGCAGTTCGATTACGTGGTCGCCAATCCGATGTGGAACCAGGACAACTATGATGATGCATTTTACGAGAACGACTCCTTCAACCGCTTCTGCTCAGGCACGCCGCCCCGCTCCTCGGCGGACTGGGGATGGGTGCAGCACATGTTCGCCTCCCTGAAAGAGGGCGGGAGGACGGCTGTAGTCCTGGACACGGGTGCCGTCTCCCGTGGTTCGGGGTCTAGGTCCTCGAACCGGGAGAAGGCCATCCGGCAGGCTTTTGTCGAAGCGGACGCCATCGAGGGGGTGGTGCTCCTGCCTGAGAACCTGTTCTACAACACCACCGCACCCGGAATCATATTGCTTTTGAGAAAGGGCAAGCCAGAGGAGCGAGCCGGGCAGATTTTGCTGGTCAATGCCTCCAACTACTTTGTGAAGGAGAAGCCCAAGAACGCTCTCACCCCGGAGGGAATTGCAGCGGTGGCGGAGGTCTACCAGAAATGGGAGACGCGAGAGAAGCTCAGCCGGGTGATCACCCTGGACGAGGTGAGGGAGGCGGACTACAACCTCAGCCCGTCGCAGTTTGTGGAGATAAACGAGCGGGAGAAGCATCGGCCCATTGCGGAGATTCTGGCGGATTTGGAAGAGGCAAGGGCGGAGAGGGAGAGGGCGGATGGGGAGCTGGCGGAAATTCTTAATACGCTCAAGCTTGAGGCGTATTAAAATGGATTATGTGGACACCCCTTCTAGTTGGAAAATGATATCACTGGATGAAGTGTGTGAATTACGTAAAGAAGCAATACATCCCAACAAATACCCTGATCTGCCTTATGTTGGTTTAGAACATATTGATTCTAGCAATTCAATACTAAAAAGGAGTGGGAGCAGCTTTGAGGTAAACAGCTCTAAATCAAAGTTTCATTCAGGAGATATTCTTTACGGAAAACTGAGACCATACCTTGATAAATCGGTGTTAGTTGATTTTGATGGTATGTGCTCTACCGATATTCTCGTTTTGAAGACCAAAGAATCAATTGTCCCTCAATTCTTGGTTAATATTATTCATACCAGCCAATTCATAAATTATGCTGTAAATTCATCTAAGGGCTTGAATCATCCTAGAACTTCTTGGTCTTCTATATCTGCGTTTAAGTTTCTGCTCCCACCTCTTCCCGAGCAGCGCGCCATCGCCCGTGCCCTGCGCGCAGTGCAGGCGGCGCGGGAGACCCGGTTGCGGGAGATTGCGCTGGAGCGGGAGCGCAAGGCGGCATTGATGGAGCACCTCTTCACGCATGGCACCAGGGGCGAGCCGACCAAGAGGACGGAGATCGGGGAGATGCCGGAGAGCTGGGAAGTCGTGAAGTTTGGAAAGGTGATCATATCCAGCGCATTTGGTCCACGTTTCAGTTCGAATTACTACGATCCAGATGGCAGCGTCGCAACATTAAGAACAACTGATCTGGACAATGAAGGAAATATCAACTATTCTACAATGCCTCTAGCCAAACTCGAGCTTGACGGCTTCAAACAACATTTGCTAAAATCAAATGACTTCTTGATCACACGTAGTGGTACATGTGGAATCGCAGCGATATTTGAGGCATTCGAAAAACCTGTATTGCCTGGGGCCTTTATTATTCGATTCAGGTTATCGAATGAGATTAATCCACTATTTCTCAAATATTATGTCAATTCTCAGCAGGGCAGAAACCGGATCCTTCAACTAGCAGGGGGAGCTGTGCAAAAGAATCTATCAGGGACCTCACTTCGTACTTTTCAAATACCACTGCCACTATTAGTTGATCAGGATGCGATTGTTAGATCCTTAATTGCCTGTGACTCCAAGATCGCCGCTCTCGATCACGAGGCCCACCTCCACGACAAGCTTTTCCGGGCCATGCTGGAAGAACTGATGACCGGCAGGCTGCGGGTGGGGGCGCTGGCGACGCCTTCGAGCTGAATAAAGCCGCTTGCTTTTGGCCCGCCTGGCGCATATTTGTCTAATTATAAAACTTTAGGGCTTCTTCCGAGATCCGCCAGCACCACCGATGAGATCCTGCCAGATTCGGATTGGTCAAGATGTACAGAGCAATAGCCTTTGAGCCTTATTAAGATTAGCCGCAATATCAAGCCTGATGCCACCAGTCGACCTCTGCCGCCAATAGTATCCAAGCCTCCCCGGCGTTGAGGGGGCCTAGGGCATTAGCGCGGGAGGGCCGGAGGCCCGACTCGCGGCGTACCATAAAAAAAAACAGCTTGCTTAGATCAAAATTTGCCTTAATAACAGCTTGGATTCAGGAAATCGACCGTGGCATTATTCGATGTCTTTCACATCTCATGAAAGCAATTCAAACTTTGCATGGGTACGTCGGAAGAATTTAAGAATTAATATATTTTAATCAAAAACATCAAAGGTTCCGGTTTCTGAATCATATACCCTCCAGGCTCTGATTCCTCTAATCTTGCGCTCTCTCTCGAACTCTTTAAGCTCATCGAATCTTGCCCCAGAATCTAATCCGCTTTTCAATGATAAAATTGCAGAAAAAGCGAAAAATCCGAAAGATATAAGGGTCCATGCAGGAAATTTTAATCCAAGAAATTCAAATCCAATGAATTTAAATCCTAAGAATTCAAGCGGTGGTATATCTTTGCCAGATAGAAAAACTAAAAATACAATTGCAAGAGCAAGACAAACCATAAATCCCATTGGCCCGGAATCCGCACCGCTCTTCGCTGGGGTGATTGCACATCCGATATGATCACATTCCTCTGACGGAGAAGGCTTGTTTTTCCATTCCATGCCACATTCGGTAACATATTTTTCCGGCCCGCTGTCTCCACCACCTATACCATACACGGTTTGATATGCCCTAATCTTGCCATCCACAGTTTGTATCTTTACTACCATGGGCTTGCCGCTCCAAGCAGTGTGGTTATTCAAATTTTATTAGTCAATCTATTTATTACGGATTTTATCTTTTTATTATCTTAATCCCTTCCACAAACCTCTCTTTCCTCTTGTTGAGGTATTCCTCAATAGTAAGAGGGCACTTCACTAAATCCACAAAGTCTTTTATGTTTATTCCCAGCTCTTTTGCCATTGGACCTAACAATCTGGGACCGATCTCTTGATTCTTCCCATGACTTACATGAGTCCCAGATTCCTTTTTCCCATTGATATATAAATGATAGTATTTATGTTTATTATTACTTTGCTGAAAGCCCTTTCGTTTTAGTCCTGCTTCGACCTCATCCTGGTTGAGCGAGGTCATTAATTCACCTCAAAGAGTCCTAACAGGACTTCTCGCAATAGCTTTCCGGTCTCACCGAGATCATCCTCGGGACAGAGTGCATATTCCGTCCATAGTTCATCTATGAAGTCATGGAGTTGATTTTCTGCCTCGTAATAATCTGTGGAATACCCGACGGCTTCGACGTAGGGTATGCTCAGAACCCAGAGACCTTCATCGTATTCAACGCTCACTTCAATGGGAATTCGGGGGACAAAGATACGATCTCCTGCCTCAAATTCTTCCAGCTGATAGCTCTCATAAGGCTCAATTTTATCCACATAAAAATTCTTGATCTTTGGACTGCCGCTAATGCGCTCGGCACGTCCGGTTAATTTAACCGGATGTCCCAGTAGATCCCTGGCCCTGGCCTCCAAATCGCCGGGGTATACCGCCTGGAATTTCTCGCCTATTCTTTCGATCTTCATTACCTTCTCAGGGTCAACTCGCAAGTCTGCTAAGAGCCCTATTCGGACTTCCTGGCCCAAATGTCGCTGACGTTGAGAAATCAATCCTTCAATGCGGCCCCGATTAGCGGCTTTCATTTCAAAGCTTCTGCCGCCCTGGCCCTCAAAGTGCAATGCATAATTGGGCTTCTTCGGGTATAGATTAAGTAGATCCAGGAGCAAACGCGATCTGTAAGCATGATCGGGGACAACATCGTCCACTTCTCGACCCTCTTCGCCCTCAACTGAAGCAATAAAATCTGTGATTTTAGTGATCACTCTCGGCCCGGGCGGTTGATACTTTTGAAAATTATCGATCTCGGGCTGTCCATATTTAACTGCCGACTCAACTTCAACTACGACGCTGCCTGAACTGATTGATTTAATTAGAAGACAATAGTCATCCAAAATCTGCTTTTTAAGTCGGCCGCCCTCACTGAATGGTTGGCCTTCCAGAAAACTGCCCATGTGCCAGGCAATCTCTTGCAGGGATATCAACAATTTTCCAGCATCCTCCAATCCGACTTTTTCCCCCTCAGAGGTGCATAATCTTAATATCAAAGTCGATTGCCCTGAATCCATTATGATTAATTTTCTTTCCCATTCTATTTCAATTTAACTGGATTTGGACACTAACATCAAATATTATCTTTGGAGCCTTGACTTCGATTTTCTCAGATAAACAAGAGATG
>NZ_DAIK01000132.1:0-9345 GCF_002496085.1 Methanosaeta sp. UBA458
AGCTGCCGTCTCATTCAGAGCTGCCGTCTCATTCAAAGCTACAGTCTCATTCAAAGCTACAGTCTCATTCAGAGCTGCCGTCTCATTCAGAGCTACTTCCTGGACCTCTGGTGTCTCGACCGCGGCAACAGACGGGGTTTCGCCTGCCAATGCTACGGCCTCTTTGCGGGCAATGCTGCCCAGCTTCGTTGGCTCGAGCTTCACGGTCTGATAGGTGCCTCGTAGGGTAGCGTTGGTCTCATCCATCAGCTTGATAGAGTACGAAGCATATGATCCCATCTGGATCGAGTAGGGAACGATGGATCCCAGCTTTGGCGAGTATGGGACAATGAATCCTTGCTGGATGGAGTAAGGAACCATGGATCCGTCTTTGATGGAGTAGGGAATCCTGATGCCCAGTTCTGGAGAGGCGCTCACAGAATTTACTTCTGTTACCATATCCGAGGTGAGGTTATGAGCGGCAACTCCGGTTGAGAAGCTAAAGCCTTTTCTTCCAGCATTGGCTGCGGTATTGGACAGCACTCCTGCTGATGTGGCGGTATAAGATTGACTTCCTGCAGAGCCTGCAGAATAAGACTGATTCCCTGCCGAGGCCACTGTATAAGACGGATTTTCTGCCATCTCCTCAGAATAACCTAGAGCAGGCATCATAACAATGGCTGCTATCATGATGGCCATGCTGATGGCCAGAATGTTTTTCATATCGAATCCTCCTTTTGCTCTTGCATATGACATTTATGACTATGGCTTGAACATCCTCCCTTTTGAGAAGAATTGTCGTGGATTCTAGTTATTCTTCATATAAATAAACTTTCGTGGGCAAAGGGCACCATAAGGTTGACGCATTGCATTTATGATTTTTTTTAATATCCAGCAAAAGGAATCCGGTAGAAGGGAGAATACCGATTCGAATTAGCCGATTGTCGATATCTATATCTTATACAAACTATTTAATTTATTTTTTATCCACTTCGTTAATTTAGCTGCTGATTACAGAGGCAGGAGATGAGAGCCATCGCAGCTTATGCCCTCCTCAAATGCGAATCCCTCCCTGCAGGTGGAGAAGGTGATGCCAGTCTGATGGGCATGGGATGCTACATCCTCCAGAATGCTCCTTCTCAAATCCGCCGGAAGATAGCTGCTGCCCGAATATCTCCCTCCCCGGGAGAAGAGCGCTTTTAGGGCCGCTCCCTCCTCCGGAAAGGCAGCAGTGATTTTTTTTATGCTATCTGGCCGTGCCTTATATGTGGAGGAGGTTATATGCCTGACCCCAGCGGAATGAAGAGAATAGACCAGGTCCTCGATCCCGCAGTCATTGATTCCCGGGATGATGGGATCGATTCTGGCTGACAGGGGAATTCCCGCTCGAGATAGCTCATTCAGTGCAAAGAGCCTTCTTTTTGGCGATGGCGCCCCCGGCTCCAGCCTCAGGCTTAGGGAATCATCCAATGTGGTGACTGTGACGGCCACCGCCGCCTTCATTGCGGCGAGGAGATCGATATCCCTGGTGACAAGATCGGACTTTGTGACGATCTGCACCCGAAAGTTCCTCTCTTTCAGTATCCTCAGGCATCCCCTGGTCAATCCCAGCTCCTTTTCTATGGGAGGATAAGGATCGGAGCTGTTGGAGATAGCAATAAAGAGTCCGGGGACGACCTTGGCCGCCTCTCGGTCAAGCCTCCTCAATAGATCGACCTTCGGCCGGCAGGAATGGAACCGGGGGATATAAGATGAGGCATAGCAGTAAAGGCAGCCGTGCGGGCAACCGGTATAGGGATTGAGGCTGAGCTTGGCAGGGCAGGTGCACAGCTCGCTCTTCCAGGGGTCAAATGCTCTGAGGATCATCGGCCAGAGGATGAAAAAAGCCTAGTCAGTTCATCCGCATCCTCCCAGGAGGCAAAAAGATCGATCCCTAAAACCTGAGGGCGGACGATGGCATAGCCCTTATCGTTCCTGCGAGCACCCTGGATCTTCAGCTTGAGGAGAACCTGGGGATTGACACAAGCACCAGTATCATCCCATTCTCTGGCTAGGGCTTTCAACTGGCGATCCAGCTCCAGAATATCCTTCTGGCCCGATTGACCCCCTATCCAGCCCACTGGCACGAGGTCGTCCCCTTCTCGCAGGGCGACGAGAAATCGAGAGAAGATCTGATCACTGCTCCTCCGGCCCCACTCCGCCCGGACGATAACGGCTGATATGGACATCTCTCTTCCCACAAAGAAATCGCATCTGCTGCATTCTCCAGGCCGGTAGAGGCCCAGAAGGCTCCGCACCATCAAGCCCACTCCGCCCTCTTCCACCATCTGGTCCAGATGGCTCTGAATAGAGTCCTTCTTTAGCTCCTTCTCCAGGACGATACATTCACGGGTCGCAGATATTCCCTGAAAGGGCATGGACCTGGGCTCGCCCAAAGCTTTCAGCATCCTCTTTCGCCTCTCCTGAAAGGGCAGGGAGGTGGTGTCCTCGCCAGAAATGTAGATAAGATCGTAGGCTAGCAGGGCAGGCGATATGCTGCTTCTTCGGGAGAGGCGGCGGCGGTTGATATATCTGAGCATATCCGATTGAGAGCACATCTCCCCCTCATGAAAGCCGATCAGATCGGCATCGATTATGAATTCATCATCCATGCCGCTCAGCCTTTGGGCCAGGCCGTTTAACGAGGTGGTGATGTTCTTCTGCCGGGAGCTGAAGATATAAGCCCCATCTCCTGTATTATGAACCTGCACCCTCAGGGCATGATACCTGGGTAAAACCGCCCATCCCACTGATTCCTCTCCCACCTCTCTTACGGTCTTTAGATCCTCTGCCTTCAGGGCGCATAGCGTCATCGGCTTTATGGGAATGCCCGGCTGGATGGACGCTCTTTCCAAATGGTTTCCGGCAGCCATGATGGCGATCTTGCCCGGGTCCGGCAGGAGGCTATAGGCCCTCTGAATCTGATCCGGGTCACAGCAGAAGGCCAGAGCAAAAGCAGCAAGCATGGTCTTATCGCCGGTTCCGGCCAGCATATTTCCTAGAACTGTGCGAGCGATATACTTTCCCTCAAGGGGACTCGCATCCTGGAAGAGGCCCCGGAGAAGAGCGTTCTTTCTCTGCTCGGAGTCCTTGCCCCGAATCAGAGAGATCCGCCTTAGCTGTTCGTATACGGACATGGACTGTAGAGGCTCACTGGAGAGCGAATGCTGGCCTTTTTCCGCCAGTGCAGCCTCCGCCACCAGCCCCATCTCCCCCATTCGATCTCTGAGCAGGGATATATTCTCTTCTGAGATCTCCTCCAGAGCGGCAGCGACTCCCTCTGGCCCCACCCCCATCTCCCTGCCCTCCCAGGGCGGCCAGAGCTGGCCCAACAGGAGACGGACCGTGGGGCAGAGCAATTCAGGTTTCATCTCTACAATCAGGCGGGAGCACAAATCCGCTTTGCAGCTGCGCGGGGCGGAGGATAGCTCCTCTATGGACTGGGCTATTTGGCGATAGAGCATTTACCTCGCGATCTTGATCTTTTTCAGTTCATCTGCTCTCTTAGAAAGCTCTTCGATCATCGAGTCCAGCTCCTTGAGGAATGGACCGGTCTCGTGGGTTGTGGTCGCGCCGGGAGCGGTTGCCTTGATCAGACCCTCTTGTTCCAGTATTCTTAAGGAATAACGCACCTTATGACTGGGTATGCTCGTCTCCTCTGCCAGCTTGAGAATACCAATGGGCTCGTTCTCTACCACATGCTTGAGTATGAGCAGGTGCCTCTGCAACATCTCAAGCTCCCCGCTCACCTTCTCAGTCAGAATGGATATCACATCCCTTCAATAGATAAACAGATACTGATAGGGGGAGCGCACTTATAATTCCATCGATTGACATGGTGCATGCTAGCACGGCTAAAAGAGATGATCAAGTGCAGCAACGGGCATTGAGGGGGTAATCGAAAGGAAAACGAGAAGAGATGCTAATATGAGCGAGCAAAAGGGGAAGGCAGAGCTATAGGGAGGCAGTGGCACCTCCTATATGAGCTCCATCAATAACGTGCCCGCCTGGATAGGAAGTCTATGCCATGCCTTGAGGTCACCCTCTTGCTCATGTCCTTTCCCAGTATTTGGGGAGACGAGACTCCTGTAACCACCAGCATGGTCCTCAGGGTATGGTCGAGGTTCTGGTCTATTTGTGCTCCCCAGATGATGCGAGCCTCAGGATTTATCTTCTGATAGACCTCATCCACCACGGTCTCGGCATCGGTGATGGTCATGTCAGAACCTCCAACCACGTTAACCAGGGCGGATGTCGCGCAGGATACATCCACATCCAGGAGGGGGCTTCGCAGGGCTTTCGACACCGAATCCCGCGCCTTCTCCTCTCCCTGTGCCTCACCCATTCCGATCATAGCCACTCCGCCGTTTGTCATCACCGTTCTAACATCGGCGAAATCCAGGTTGATCAGACCGGGACGGGTTATGAGCTCAGTAATACCTTTGACCGAGCGCATCAGCACCTCATCCGCCACCTTGAAGGCCGCCTGCAGGGGAAGGTTGGGAACGACATCCAAAAGGCGATCGTTTGGCACCACGATCACGGTGTCCGAGACCTCTCGCAGCCTATTTAAGCCCGCTTCTGCATTCTGCATTCTTATCGTCCCCTCTGCGCTGAAGGGAATGGTAACGATGGAGATGGTAAGAGCGCCCGCCTCACGGGCCGCCTCTGCCACCACGGGCGAGGCGCCAGTGCCTGTGCCGCCCCCAAGGCCGCAGGTGACGAAGACCATGTCTGCTCCATCCACTGCCGCTCTGATCTCATCTATATCCTCTTGAGCAGCCTCTTCACCGATGGCAGGCAGGCTGCCCGCGCCCAGGCCGCGAGTTGTACGCCTGCCGATCAGGAAACGGCGATCGGCATTGATATGCAAAAGGTGCTGAGCATCGGTGTTCACCGCAAAGAGCTCTGCCCCCTGGATGCCGCATTCTGCCAGGCGGTCGATGGTGTTCGAGCCTCCTCCACCACAACCAATTACCCTGATGACCGTGGTCAGTTCCTCGAGAACTGACACTAGCTCCTCATCGCTCTTAATCATGCTGGAAGGCTTGACCCTGCTCTCAGCCTCAGCCCTGCCCATGGCATCGTCGATGATGTACTTCATATCCATCCCCTCTTCTTTATTCTGCCATATTCTAGTAATCTATTAGTATATAGATTTTTGCATAGAGTAAATTGGAGCATCTTGAAATATTATATAGATGTTTAGGAGAAGGCATTTGAATTTGGTTGTACATAATCAACTTGAAGTATGTGAAAATCATCTGCCTGAATATCAGAAAATTCCATTACTTAATTAATATCAAAATATTAAAAATAAACCTTTGTAATAGCTCTGTATGCCGATTTCACATCGAGCCAGCTCGGGCGCACCTTTTTCCTTTGATATATAAAATCAATTCGATTTCAAAGACTTGAGCTTCTCAATCTGCTTCATCACCCTCTCCGCTTCCTTTGCATTCTCCGACTCCAGATACTGGACGATATCCGGAAGGCTGCGGTTCAGCTTATAGATGCGATAAGGTCGACCTTTTCCAGGATTCCTCTCATCCCTCTCTCTAACCCATTCCAGCCTTCTAATCTCTCTCATGGCAATGCTAACTTCAGGCTGGCGCAGATCGGATCCGATCTCAATCTCCCGGCTGGTTGCCTCGGGCACTCCCGCTAGATAGGTCAGGACCTTGGCCACGTTCCTCTTGAGGCCTATCTTCATTAAGATGGATGCAAACTCGTCGCGCTCGGCAGCGATATCAGCGGATGCTGATGTATTCAAAGCTTTCACCAGGCGCATAATGAATGATAACATATATATAAGTTTCGTCAAAAATAATTCGGTTGAGATAGAAAATTTACCTTACATAAATATTATATTTAATCTCAAATATTAGAGAATCATGGAGAAATTGCATTGGCCATGGATAGGCAATGCAAAGAGACAAGAACAGGCAGACAAGGATATAGCCGCTGTAGGCCCTCTTGAGGTGGACGATATGCATAAAATGGAGCTACTGGGAAGATCAGCCATAAAGGTGAGCGAGGAAGAGGTAACGGAAGCCACCGAGCCGGTGATCGAATGGTGTCCTCTTTTCGATAAGGTCCGGGGAATAAAAAAGGTGACAAAGGAGTCCGCGGCTGCCAATATGGAGTTTCGCATTAAGGAGCATGGAATGTTCTCCGCCCGCCGGAAGCTGGAGATGGACACATTCGTCGGCTTTGGGGCATCCGAATCGATGATGACCGGCCTTATGAGGGGTATTATCGATGCTGCCGTTACCGTGTGCGATGGCGCTGGAACGGTCATCACCTCCAATGGATCACTGGTCCAGGGCATGGGCGGATACATCTCCGGACTGGTGGAGACGGACCCCATCCCAGAGGTGATAAAGGGCATAAAATCCAGGGATGGGCATGTCCTCTCTCCCGAGAGTGGCAGGATCGATCAGCTGGAGGGCGCGGCCTATGCCATAAGCGCTGGATACTGCCGGTTCGCGGTGACGGTAGCAGATGCCCAGACTGCAGAGAGGCTGAGGGAGCTGGAGAGATCAACTGGAGTGCGGATAATGATAATCGGGGTCCATCTCACAGGGATCAGCAAGGATGATGCCAGAAGGCTCTTGAAGGCGGCGGATATCGTCACCAGCTGCGCTTCCAGGCATATCCGAGAAGAGGCAGTACCCCTGGTGCAGGTAGGAACCGCGGTGCCTCTCTTCGGCCTGACCCCCTGGGGAAAGGAGCTGCTGGTGGAGAGGGCAAAGGATGTCTCTTCGCCGCTGCTGATAAACACCATGCCCCTTCCCGTCCTCCCGGAGAAAAAGCAGCCCAGGCCTCTGGTCTAGATCTTGGATAATGGAATCCTCAGCAAAGAGACTCTGAAAAATATAGCTGCCTCATGGGCAGGGAAGGGTCATAATGGAGGCGTTGCCGCTCTCCAGCTGCATCCTCATATTTGTATAGCCCTGATAGCTTCCGGTCATGATGTAGGCAGGAGCGGAGCTGGTGCTTCTCTGCACCCGCGCTCCCACCCTTGCCGTTCCATCCGCTTCGGTGTGGATGCTGTACACTGAGTTCTCATTGGTCTGGCTCACGGAGGTGTCTTTGACCAGGTCCCGGATCTCAGAGTAGCTCTCGGAATAGATCGATCCCACCTCGTAGTTCTTGGCGCAGAGGGCGTTTCTCAGGTCGCTCTTGGTGATGGGCTCGCTGTATGAAGATGGCTTGTTCTGGTAGACTCCCCATTCATTGGCCCAGATCTCATTGAATCCATCCTCAAATCCGCCATAGACATGAGCGTCAATGGAGCGGGATATTGTGCCTGTACCTCTGGTCCCAGTGACCAACTTCTGGCCGTGCAAGCCGCTGGTTGTCTGGTAGATGCGCATATCATCCGAGTATCCCTGATTGTAGATCCAGGAGTGCTCAGTCATATTCTGAGCAACTCCCGCTGCTGGGGGAACCAGAAGGCCCAAGCAGGCGATGATGCTAAATACCGATATCATCAGAAACCCGGATTGCCACCATTTCATATGCGCAACTTCATCTCAATCGAATATAAATTTGATCCTGATTCTATCCTTGCTGCTCATTCCTTTCTTCAGCCAATCTGCTGCTCTCCACTCTATTCCCTCCCCTGCGTTTGATGTCCTTCAGCCGCCTCTCCAGGGAGGCTGCCAGGTCAGGTGAGGGGCTAGCTCCATAGTAGTCCAGCCGGGCGGCAAGGGCGAGCTTTCCAGCCAGAGCGCGTGCCACCTTTCCCCGCAGCCTTCTTGGAGCCCCCATGACTGCTGGATGGCGGAAGATTATCCCGTGCTTGGGGGAAGGGGCATGGCCGTCAAGATGCTTGAAGAGGGACTTCTCCGCCCCCATGACCTGCACCCGGGAGGAGGGCATCTTTGCCAGCCGGCTCAGGCCTCCTGCCCTGGATATGAGCCTCGCTGCCAGGATCGGTCCGGCCAGAGCGGAGAGGTTTGGGGAGAGTTGCTCTGCTCGAAAGCTCACCTCCTCCTCCATGCTCTTCCTCGATTCCATCAATCGGAGAATGGACCTGGCAAAGGGTCCCATAATCCGATCCTCGCAGAGCGACTCCGCCAGATCCTTTCCATGAACGATCCTCTGATGGTGCAGGCGATGCCACTCATAGAGCCTCTCATCCAGTAGATTTATCGCCTCAGTCATATCGTCTATGGCCTCTACCGCCTGGAGGAGGTCCTGTTCTGTGGTAGCCAACTGGGCAAGCTGGCGGCGAACGAGGCCCAGGGCGATCTCTCTGAGGCGGGCGTTATATTCGATATCATCTGCCGCATATCCATGCATTAGGGCCAGGCAGCGCAGGTCGGGCTGAACGGATGGGCCGGCAGGAAGAGGCTTCTTTAAAAGGGCGTCTATCATCCTCTCTCCATCTTCAGCTAAGAATACTGATCCAGTCTCCGAATCAATTCTTCCAAACCAGGTCGCGATCTCCATACAACCATACCTCCCGGCAATAAGCCATTTGTTTTCTCTTGGTCGTCTTTTATCTTCTCTCTAATCTATATTATCCTCTTCCATTTCACCCCGTTTTCTGAAAGCTGCAAGTCTTGCTTATGTAATCTCCGGAGATTACTTTCTCTCTGCACAGATCTTCCTTAAATAGTTCAAGAGCCAAGTTGCTATCACCTCTCAATGAAAAACAGGGGGCATACGGGTAATGAAAGAAATAATAGATCAGATATCGGCTCGTCTCAGGGAGCAGAACATCCTTGTCCCTGATGAGGAGATTGAGGTTCGCCTAAAGAAGCTAATCGACGATTTTCGCGTGCCGGAAGGAGAAGCAAGAAGATCGGTCTTGAACTACTTCCAAAAGGAGCATGGAATTATGCCTCAAGCCAGGGCCAGCTCGGAGAAGGTCAAGCTCTCCGAGATCAAGGAATCCGGCCGGTGGGTGGATTTGGAGGTTAAGGTTCTGGATCTCTGGGAGCCGGCGACTGAAGCCATCTCTCAGACCGGACTGGTCGGCGATGGCTCGGGAGCAATGAAGTTTGTTAAATGGAAGAAGTCCGATCTGCCCGATCTGGTCTTAGGCCAGAGCTATTCTCTGAAGAAAGTGATCACGGATGAGTTCCAGGGCCGGTTCAGCATAAAGCTGAATCGCACCAGTCAGATAGAGCCCCTGGAAAATGAGGTAGAGGCAAGATCGGTCAGCAAGGCAGCGCAGGAGATGAAGGTGATCGAGATCAGCGAGCCCGGACTATGGGTCGATCTGAAGGTCAAGGTGGCTCAGCTCTGGGAGCCGAACAGCGATTCCATCTCCCAGTCGGGCCTTATCGGCGATGAGACCGGCTCTATAAAGTT
>NZ_DAIK01000127.1:0-9963 GCF_002496085.1 Methanosaeta sp. UBA458
AAATATAAACCTTTTATTCAGGGTGATCGCATGAAAAAGATGATCTTATTGATTCTGGCTCTATGCTTTGGATCCTTAGTGGGAGTTACTCTATCTCAAAATGATGAAGTTGACAATGCTGCAACCATGACCGTCCTTAAACAGGATAGCGGCACAAATCTCTCCCAAATGAATATGACTCTGTATAGCGTCGCTATGGACATGGACGCATTCTCTGTGGGCGAGGCCGTGAAGTTCACTGCGCCAAATCCCGGCTGGAAATTGAAGCAGGTGAGGGTAGCAGGCTGGAATGGCTTCGATGGAAATGCGACATCAATTCCTGAATCTGAAAACTTCCTCATCGAGGTCAGAGACGAAAAAATGAATCTCCTCTACAGGATGGCAGATACCCAAAATGCTTACTTCACATTTCCTGCTATAATTCTCCGAGCCATAGACTTGCCTTCAGTTCCCGTGACGGATGAATTCTATGTGATCTTCTATGACCGGGGCTCGATGTTCATAGGTATGGAACTGGAAAATTCTACCGGCAGCTCTTACTTCTATGATAGCGTGTATTCGGAGCTGCTTCCAGTCGAATTCACAGACCAGAGCAATACCACAACCAGCATAAATTGGCTGATCAGAGCAGTTGGCGAGTGAAAGAGCAGGCTGAGTCCTGTAGACGAATTGCGGTCTGGTAGATGATCTGCCAGACTGCAATAAGACTCTTCAAAATCCTTATATGGGCCGGATTCATCAGAATATACGGGGTGATCATTTGAATAAGATGATATTTTTGATATACGGGCTATGCTTTGTGGCATCGTGCTTCGGAGCCATGGCTGCAGATACGTCATCGGAATCCGGCTATACCACTCTTGCGCAGGATAGCGGCAAGAATGCCTCCGATATGAATATCAGCCTGTTCACCATAACCGATGAGTTTGATATCGAAGGTCTGGATGTAGCAGAAGCCGTCAAGTTCAAGGCTCCCAGTTCAGACTGGAAGCTTTATGGTGTGAAGGTCTTGGGCTGGAGCGACTATAACAGCACCGATTACAGCTACAACATGGATAGGAACTTCCTCCTGGAGATCAGAGATAAGGACCTTCATCTCCTGTACAGATTTGCGGATGCTCAGAATGGTTACTTCCTCACCGATCAAGGCCCAATCTGGGGAGTCATAGAGATCCCACCGTTGGCAGTCACCGAAGACTTTTATGTGTTATTCTATGATCGCGGAGGAATGGTGGTTGGCATGGAATATAACAACGGAACTGGCAACTCCTTCCTGTACGGCAATGGAATTCTCACGCCGGCAGAATGGACCACTGAGGCCAATGAGACGATCGGAATCAACTGGATGATAGAGGCTGTAGGCAAGTGATATTCTGATTATGCCAGAAGGATCCATCAGTGATCCTCTGGCGATAATCCGGCGAAAATGAATTATAGCTGCACATCTCAAAACTTAGTCGATGTTTGAGTCTCGAGTTGCCTGCATCTGCGGCCTTCCAGGAATTGGAAGCGTGGGAAAAGTGGCTGCCGATTACCTAAGCAATGCTCTGAAATGCAGTAGCATTAAACCGTTCTATTCCCACAGCTTCCCGTCCCAGGTAATGGTTTCTGATGGCCTGGCGGAGCTCATGCACGCAGAGCTATTACGTTCCCAGGATAAGGAGAACATATTCGTGCTCTCCGGGGATACCCAGCCTCTGGATGTGCAGGGGATGTATCAGCTGGCAGGAGAGATTTTGCAGGCAATAGAATCTGAAGGGGTAACGGATGTGATAACCCTGGCCGCATTTGTGGGAGACGCGACTGCGAAGATACTCGGCTCGGCCACAGATCCTGAATCTGCAGCTGTTCTCCATGATTCTGGGATTACCCTGCTCCGCAGCGGAGCTATCGGCGGGATGAACGGCCTTTTGGCAGGGCTGGCGCCTCTCTATAATATGAGAGGCTTTTGCCTGCTGGGAACAAGCTCCGGAGCCGATCTGATAGATATTCCGGCGGCCACAAACCTTCTTTATGCCATCAGAGATCTGTTCAAGCTCGATCTTGATTTCTCCCTGATGGAGTCGATCATCGATGAGCCGGATGAGCCCGCCCCGGAAGAAGTGGACATGAACTATTGCTAAATCGGCCTCGCTACCAGCGATCCCCTTGGAACTGCCATTTTAGCCGCCACAGGCTCGCACTTGGCACGCAGGATATAGATCAGCCTGCCCTTCAACCTCTGATCGAACTCGGACATGGTCTCGAAGTTGCCCATGCCCTTGGACAGTATCAGCCATTCCGGATCGAATAGGAGTACCGAGGCCTCTAGGCTCAGGTGCTCAAGTGCCGTTCCCACCACATTGCCGGTTGGTATCACATCCACATCCGAGAAGCTCTTCAATTCATCGGCGGTGACATCATTGATGATGGGCTCGGACTTCGATCCCACCACCACGGTCTTGCCCATCTCCTTTAGCTTCTCGATTACAAATAGATCGAATATGACCTCGCCGCAATTGTCTGTCAGATAAAGTATCTTGCCAAAAGACTGAAGCCGTCTTTTCAATTCAGCCATATCCGCATGCAGGTTCTCTTGAAGGGTGTCAGCAAAGACCCTGCCGAATGTCAGGTTATCAAAATCGTGGCCCTTGACCCCAAACTCCATGGAGTTGGCAGCCGAGGCAATTCTGATCAGGGCCTCGATCTTGTCCGGAGACTGTTCATAGAACTCCACTGCCCGTGGCAAGAGGTCCCTTGCCACCTGATTGCTCTCCTCCTTCAGTTCCCGATATGGATCTGAGCTTCCGCTTCGCCTTTTAATGATGAGCTCTCTTTCTGTGCCCATAAGAGCCGGAACACCGCCCTTATGGCAGGCCATGAAGTCCAGCAGCTCCTCTACTGCCGCTTTCTTATCCTCCTCCCGGGTGAAGACCATATCGCACTCGAACTTCGCCCGGTCCAGAAGGCAGGGATAACAGTTGGAGGCCACCCTCAATACGGCCACCTTCCCGACAGCACCCGAACGATATCGGGAATGACCCTCTCACCTACGTGCACACAGGATCCGCCGCTGAGAACGAAGACCAAACCCTTATCGCCCACAGCTTCCTTTACTATCTGAGCCATCCGGGGATAGGCCTCGAAGGTTAGGTTGAACCCACCATAGTCGTCCTGATGGGAGTCGTGCCCAAAGATGACAAAAGCTATCTGAAAGTCGAAGTCTCTTGCCAGCACCAGACCGCTCTTAAGGGCAGAGAGGAATCTCTCATTATCTGCTCCGAAAGAGAGGCCGATATCGTAATTGTTCCTCTGTGGATCATGCTCCTCGCCGGTGCCGCTGTGCAGGTTGATATGAAATACATCTGGATCTTCCCTGAAAAAGTCGCGCGTACCATCGCCGAAATGGGGGTCCACGTCCACTATGAGAAAGCGCTCGAAGCCCATCTCCTTAAGGCGCAGTATGGTGATCGCTACGTCGTTGAAGTAGCAGAATCCCCAACAGCTTCCTCTTGAAGCATGGTGCCCGGCGGTTCCGGTGAAGGCGAAGGCAGACTCTGCCTGACCAGCAGCCACCATCTCTGCGGCCATCATCACGCTCCCTGCGGACAAAATGGCCACATCCCGGTATTGATCCGTCTCCATGTTGGCCATGTGCCCTTCAGTATGAGCCTTCGCCACCAGCTCCATTGGAGCGGGTTTGGCCCGAAACACCTGCACCTCAATCCCGTCCACCAGCCCGGACTCCATCAGCTTCTCGAAGGATGGCTGAATCCTCTCCTTCAGAACGCTAAAGCCATGCCTGCCGAAATCCTCATGATATGTAATTGCAACCTTCATAGGGCGACCCTCAAATTCTAAAGCTCGGTTATGCGGGGATATCTCTCCAGCAGCATTCCTTCTACCACTATTGGCATAGACCTCTTGGCATCCCTGACTGCGCTATCCAGCTCCCAGTCCGATGAGGAGCAGATGGTGATCAGAGGCTCGCCTTTCTTCACCCTCTCACCCATCTTCTTGTGGATTATGACTCCCGCTTTCTGGTCCGAGGGAGCACCAGCCATGCGAGCCAGCTCTACAAGGCGTTTATTGTAGAAGGCCACCACATATCCTCCTGCCGGAGCCAAAATTTCCTCGCAGTTCTCGCCGATGACGATATCCTCGCTCTTCACATTGGGATTGCCTCCCTGGGCAGCGATGATTTCCATCAGCTTGGCATGAGCCTTTCCACTGCTGAGGATCTCTTCTGCAGCAGCGTAGCCTTCTCCTCGTCCTGCCACTCCGCCCATCTCCAGCAGTATGCCAGCTAACGAGAGGCTCTTCTCCCTCAGGCTATTTGGACCCGGCTTATTCTCCAGAAGGGTAAGCGCCTCACGCACCTCCAGAGCCGGTCCTATGGTTCTGCCCACGGGAGAGCCTCCAAAGGTCATGGCGCATTCCACCCGAATTCCCAGCTTATCACCCAGGTCTATCAGGTCCTTGGCCAGGGTCCTGCCGTCGTCTGCCGTGGGCAGCTTTGTGCCCGGCCCTACGGGCATATCCACTACCACTGCGTCAGCGCCTACAGCCCCTTTCTTAGCCATGATGGAGGCCAGCATCTGGCTGTAGGGGTCTATGGATAATGCATACTCCGCTTTAATCAGCTTATCATCTGCAGGGGCGATATTGGTGGCTCCGCCCCAGACTATGACTCCGCCCACCTTCTCTGTTATCTCCTTGATCTCTGCCGCACTGAACTCCACCGGGGCCAAGACCTCCATCAGGTCGGCTGTACCGCCCGCCCCGGTTATGGCCCGAGAGCTGGTCTTGGGAATGAGAAGGCCTGCGGCTGCCACTATGGGCACAATGAGAAGGGATACTTTGTTCCCGGGAACGCCGCCAATGCTGTGCTTGTCCATGACCGGATGGGTGTCGAAGTGAATCCGCTCACCAGTCTCGATCATCGCTTTGGTCAGCCAGACCACCTCCTCAGAGGGCATGTTATGAATGTAGGAAGCGGTGACATAAGCAGCAAGCTCAATGTCGCTGAGGTTGTTGTCCACGATATCCTGCACAATGGTTCGGATCTGATCCTCGCTCAGCTTCTCGTTATCCATCAAGCTTTTGATATGACAGATGGAAGCAGGCCTCGGTGCAGGCAGGATATCCACATCCACCGGATTATTGAGATCCTTAAGAGCCTCGGTGAAGATACCGATCTCCCCAGGCTTGACCATCTGGGTGGTGGTATCAAGCAGGGCGGTGGTTGCAGCCCCCTTGGCCCTCACCCGGACCCGGTCTCCAGGATTCAAGCCCCTCTCCCGGGCATCAACGATATTGAGCATGACTTTATGCTGACCTATCTCTATGTCAAAGGGTCGAACTAGCAGCATTTTTATAACCTCTTTTGAGTAGCTTTTTCAAGCAGCGAAAGCGATCTTATCCATTCTCCCCGCGCTTCGCGGGTGGTTCCCACCACAAGCCGAAGACCATTAGCAGTCTCCTCCAGTACGCCCTTGGCTTCTATCCTCTCTCCAGGGAGTGCCTGGCCGGCGTAGGTATGAGTGAAGCAGAGAATCTCCTTAACCTCCGGATGATCCAGCCGGAAGATGGCGGGGCTGTCAAAGGCGAACTCGCAATCTGTAACTTGAGCCTCGACCAGCCCCTGGCCGACAGGACGGCCCTCATCCAGCGGCTGGATCTGGTTCCAATCGCGGGTGAATAGCAGATCAAAGTAGGTGCCGTCGATCATGCCCCGGTTTCCTTTTCTCTTCTCATGGAGCATGAACTCCTCCAGGCTGATCTCGGGTTTTCTCTTGGCGTAGATTTTTTTCCAGGTNNNCCTTGCCTTCCACCACATGGGACCATAGACCACGAAATCGATATCCGAAGCAGGTGCCTGCAAGCCTATGAGCCTGGAGCCGGTGATTCCCATCTCCTCCCAGGGCACACCCGCTTGATTGAGGATGAGGGCGATTTTCTCCGTCTTGGGATCCATCTTGACCACAGCTCTCAAGCCCTGGGAGGGATCATAGAGCCGGAGTACATCGGATTCAGGGACCACATGAAGGTCCTGAATATAATCCGGCCTATTCTGGCGCAAGAACTCGAATGCCTGGTCGAAGTCCATCTTTCGGTAGCGTATGCCTCTGGCAGCACGCTCTCCTGACGGGTCGGGAATGTAGCGGAGCAGGGAGCGGAGGCCGTGAGGGTGGTTGTAGTCTGAGACAGCAAATATCCAGCCCTCATTGGTTTCGAAAAAGTCTCTGATCCGGGCCATCACTTTATCGCCTTCAGCGCTTTGTCCAGACCAGCGCCCGGCCGGATGATCTCTCTTTTCTCCAGGTCCAGGAGGGTTGAGGGCTGGCAGTATTTGCATCTGCCACCGTCCACCACCAGCTCCACCCGATCTTCTATCTCTTTTGAGACCTCCTTAGCGCTCACCGGCGCTGGCTGGCCGGTGCGATTGGCGCTTGTGGAGGTGATCGGTCCGGCCTTATCGATTATCCTGAGGGCAGACTCATGGTCCGGGAACCTGATGCCTACCAGGGATGAGCCGGCGGTGAGAATGTCCGGAACTATGCTCTTTTTTCGCAGCAGGATGGATACTGGTCCCGGCAGAAGATCCTCCAAAATATCCATGTCCTCATCGCGAACCTCGGCCACGTCTCTTAGCATCTCCAGGCTCGAGACCGCCAGAGAGATGGGCATGGAAAGAGGCCTTTTCTTGATCAGAAAGACCCTCATAACTGCCTGCTCGTCCAGAGCATTGGCCCCCAGGCCGTAAACGGTCTCAGTGGGATAGACTACCACACCCCCTCCAATGATAAATCGAGCTGCACTGGATATCATGGATTATTTCCGCTTGATGTTGGCTACATCCCCTAAAGTGAGCCCCCTGCCGGAGCCTCCGGACTTGACCTGAGCCTCGCTGGCCTGATCGGTGAGCTTGATCTTAAGCTCCCTCTCCAGCTTCTTTCTGACTTCATCCTCAGGCGAGATATCCTCTCTCTCGATCTTCTTCAGGAGCGTGGCCTTCTCCTTGATCCTCGCTCCCAGCTGCTCTGGCGTGAGTCCCAGGCCCTCCCGAGCCTCTCTGATCCTGCGCCCGAAATCCGGAACCAACTCCACCAAATCCTTGAACTGGTCGCGTGGTTTAGGCCTCATGACGGTGAAGGCCCTCTCCACAGGAACCATCTTCCGCGGAACTGGTGTCCATTTGTCCTCTGGTTTTCCGAAGCGCGCACAGCTCTTGCAAACTTCCATAGTTGATCGGTCAATAACGATCTTTTGGGGTGAACCTGAGATTTCGGCGCCGCAAATCTCACATTGCTTCTCGGTCATTTCGGAAACCTTTATACGGGTCAAAGTTTAATAACCTTTGTAATTATGGATAGTGGAGAAGGCATGAATGAGTCAGGAGCTGGCGCGGATTTCTCGCGCTACATCCTGGACCGGATGCGCCAGCTGGAGGAGCGTAACCTGGCGCTGCGTGAGCAGAAGGACCGCGTGGAAGGCGAGAAGAGGCTTATAGAGAACCAGAAGCTCAAGTTCGAGCGTGAGGCCCGGAAGCTCAGAAGCGAGCTGGAGCGCCTGCGCGTCGGTCCGATGATCGTGGGAACCATCGTCGATGTTCTGGATGAGAACCGGGTTATCGTCAAGAGCAGTACCGGCCCCAGATTCGTTGTTAGTTTATCCCAATTCATAGAGGAGGAGATAAAGGTCGGGGCTCAGGTAGGCCTAAACCAGCAGTCATTTGCGGTGATGTGCGTTCTGCCCTCTCCCCGCGACCCGGCGGTATTCGGCATGGAGATCGAGGAGGCTCCAGATGTACAGTTCTCTCAGATTGGCGGTCTGGACACCCAGATCTCTGAGATCAGGGAGATCGTGGAGCTTCCCCTAAAGCGGCCGGACCTTTTCACCTCGGTTGGAATCGAGCCGCCCAAGGGCGTCCTGCTGCACGGCCCACCAGGTACGGGCAAGACCATCCTGGCGAAAGCTGTTGCTCAGAGCACAGAGGCCACATTCATGCGGGTGGTGGGTTCGGAGTTCGTGCAGAAGTACATCGGAGAAGGGGCACGCCTGGTCCGCGAGCTGTTCGAGCTGGCCAAGAGCAAGTCCCCAGCGATAATATTCATCGATGAGCTGGATGCCATCGGCGCCCGCCGCATGGATGGAGCGACCAGCGGAGATCGCGAGGTTCAGAGGACTTTAATGCAGATCCTGGCGGAGATGGATGGCTTTGACGCCCGCGGTGAGGTCAAGCTGATCGCCGCCACCAACCGTCTGGATATGCTAGACCCAGCTCTCCTTCGGCCAGGCCGCTTCGATAGAGTGATCGAGATCCCCCTGCCCAGCAAGGAGGCGAGAGAGTCGATTCTCAAGATCCACACCAAGGGCATGAACCTGGACCGGGACGTGAACCTGCGGCTGATAGCCGAGCTTTCCGAGGGCTCAAGCGGAGCTGATCTGAAGGCGCTCTCCACAGAGGCGGGCATGTATGCTATCCGGGAGGAGAGGACTACCGTCTACCAGAGCGACTTCGAGAGGGCGGCAGCCAAGATCCTGCTCAAAGAGAGGAACCACATGGCTGAGCCTGAGGGGCTCATCCAGCAGTACATTTGAGGTATTCGAGAGTTCTGGGCGGATATCAGATCCCAAAATTAATCCCAATACCGTGATCAGATCAGGCGACCAATTCATAGCCGGCCGCTCCGGCGGAGTGATCGGGGCGATCATTCCCTGGCGCGGCGGCTTTGCGGGCGTGGCTCCCGCCCATATTTTTCAACAGGTGGGGACAAGAGAGCTGAGATTGGGCGGGATCACCTGCCGGGTTTCCTATATTCCGGATGATGCCGATCTGGCCTTTTTTCCCATTCCCGCTCCCTGCCAGTTGACGGCTCTGGGCAAGCCTCATCCGGGCGATGCAGAACTCGTGAACGCCCGCCATTCCATCGCCTGCCGGATATCCGATTCTTCCTGGTCGATCGTATATGTCATCCTTCCTCCTGGGGACCTGCCGGGACCGGGGGATAGCGGCTCAGCCCTGGTGCAGGATGAGAGGGTTGTAGGGCTGCTGCTCTCCATAAACATGCACACCTGCCGGGGGACAGCGGTCTCGGCGGAGATGATAGAGAGGGAGATCGGGAAATGATATTGGATTCTTAGCAGTTTTCGATGCCACTATTCCTTTCCGTTTTTGTTCCTCTGTCTCTCGGATGAAATTGGGATTCCTGTACCTTACCAACACCATTTAGCGAATAGCCAAAATATTATGAGAAAGTATGAGCAAGTGGAGATGGAAGGTGCTGGGGCGGCTGCAGCCATAGATCAGGCAGGAAGCCAGGGAATTCCCACAAGATTCATGATGATCCGGGGGATCTCGGATCTGCCCCGTGCTAAAGGGGTGAATAAAGGCAGAAAAGAGCGGGATGCCTGGAAGGCTTACGCATCCAATGCAGCTGCTGCTTTTGTAATGGGATGGATCGCTGAGGGGGCCCCTTTGGCCGCGGCCCGAAGGGGCGACTCGCAGCGTGCGCAAAAAAAACAGTCTGTGTAGATCAGTCTTAGCCTTGATAACAGCACTCGATTCGCGAAATCGTTATATTCCGAACCTCTTAAAAAAAGTTCAAACTTTCACCTGGGCCCGCCTGGCGAATTTTTCATTTAATTGCTTTATGATCAAGGCATCCCCAGGCGTTCCTTTATCGCCCTGATATCGGATTGCATCTGCCGGAAGTTCGAGGCGTATCCAGGCTAGATGTCTTCCCTCATGCCCTTGATCTCCTCAAGGGTCGCATCAGTTGTTTTCCGCACTGCTCTGACCTCATCGAGGGTTGCGTCAGAAGTTTTCCGCACTGCCTTCAGATCATCTCTCATGTCGAGGAGCAGCGGTATGGCCTTATCCAGCTGAACAAATGAGCAGAGCATGGCAACCTCGCTGGTTCGACCAACCTCGCCTTCGTAGGGCTCAGAGGTCACTTCAGTAAACTACTCCGGCCTAAA
>NZ_DAIK01000141.1:0-5917 GCF_002496085.1 Methanosaeta sp. UBA458
CCCTCAGGCTTGAGTTGTCTTGCAGGCAAAGGGAAATCTGAACGATTTAAAAAAGAAGAGCCGGACGAACCGCAAGCCACATCGAACGCTGACCCTAATAGCAGACCAATTAGCGTTTTAAAATCAGATTATAGGTTCCTAATGGTTTTATTTCTAATATTATATCACTTTAGCATTTTTATATTGATTAATTGCTCGTAGTTCGATCTAAAAATATAATAAAATCATTCCAGTCCTCTAATTTCGAAATAGAGATCAAAGAGACATTAATAATCTCTCATATATCGTCTTAGGCTCCCGATCCTGCTAACATTAAAATTTCGCCCAATGCTGCCACCTCTGCCTCCATAGCAAGATGCTTTGTTGCTCATCTCCGCCCCGCGCAGCAGGAGGTGATTTGTGCATTCGATTGTAAGATCGATTCTGAGAGTTGATTTGCCTGAAAGGGGGGATTGCATCGTGATATTCCGTATCATCAACCACAGTAATTCAGTTTCGCTAATCTATTTATCCTAATCCATCACTTCATTCAACATGAAAAGCCCATTCCTCACACCACTCATTCTCATATTGCTGGCTGCGATGTCTCCAGCATCTGCACAGACTGCTTCAGATACAGACTACACCTGCTGGCAGTGTCCCGTCTGCGGATATACCGTCATCCTGACGCCCGCCGAGGCCGAGAGCATTGATCCCTACACCCTCTGCCCGAACTGCTATTCCGCATATGCCGGCAACTTCATTCAAGTCTACTGCTCAGGCTATGCTCCAGAGGACGATCAATCCAACTACCCGGATCAGGATTATGAACCGTATTGGGAAGAGGATGATACGGGCTCGCAGGATTTCAAAGAGCATAACTCAGAGGATAGATCGGGCAATGGCCTTGCGCCTGCTCTGGATACAGGCTCAAGCAAAGAGAAGATCCTGATGGTTCTCCCGCCAGATCAGTATCAAGAAGAGGAGCTGAATGTGCCTCGCGACTACTTCCAGAGCATGGGCTACCAGGTCCATCTGGCCAGCAAAGGGGTGAAGACAGCCACCGGAATGAGCGGCGAGAGGACGGAGGTGGATCTGGACCTTGATGAGGTAAAGCTCTCCGATTACATCGCCGTGGTCTTCGTGGGCGGGGAAGGGATCTACTCCCAGGAGCTGAACCGTGACCCGGACTACCAGAAGATCGCCAAATCGGCCAGCGCACAAAAGAAAATCGTGGGAGCCATCTGTCTGGGCCCCTGGATCCTGGCGGACGCCGGCCTTCTCAAGGGTAAGAAGGCCACTGCATCTGAGACCGACCATATCAAGTCAAAGGGAGCGATAGTATCAGACGATGCCGTGGTTCAGGACGGAAAGATCATCACTGCTAACGGCCCCTCCGCCTCTCAGGAGTTTGCCGAAGCGGTAGTCGCTGCCCTGCAGGCTTCCTCTCCCACTGATGGCAATTCAGATCAATTGGATAAAACCGAAGCAAACGCAGCTGCATCGAGCAATGCAGCCTCTCAGGCTGCCGCCTGGAGGTGCAAGGTATGCGGATACGTATATAATCCAGCGGAAAATGATGGGGTGGCATTCGAAGATCTGCCAGACACCTGGAAATGCCCCTGCGGGGCCCCCAAGAGCGAGTTCGTCAGAGTCTGAAGCCAGGAATCTGGCACAAAACTTTTCTTCCTTTTTTGAAGATTGCCAGGAATGTGAGGATCTTCCAATGCTACCAGCTCACACATCACGTAATCATTGATAATAAAAATATTTTGCAAGATCCTCTACTCCCTGGGATTGCTCTCTATCCTCTCCAGCTCTTCCTCCTGGCTATCTGATAGATCTGCCTGATAAAACTGCTTGTTCTCTGGTAGATCCATCTCGAAGCCGGATATGCTGTCCACTTTCGCGCTCGCATCCTCGATCTCCAGGTCCAGGAGATGGCCTCCCGCTTTGCGATCTAAAGTGATGAAGTGCAGGTGGTAGCCGGGAACATTCACCCCTTCGACATAATCTGGGCATCTGAATCCGACCACTGTTCCCTCAACATCGTGAAACTCGAATATCTCTTGCCCTTTTATAGCTTCTTCGAGAGGCGGATAGGGCTTCTCCTGGGCGGGCACGCTTCTTGTCTTGACATAGTCGAATGTGCCGTCGATCCTGATGGCGTAAAACAGATTATCACTTTCTAGCGAATTGTCCAGATAGCCCTGCAGCTCGCTGAGGTTATATCTTCCCCCCAGGTTTATCGTCTCCTCGGCATCAAAGAATGTGACCACGGAAAAAGGCGTGATCATGCTATCGCTCAAGCTATATGCGACACCATCGGATTTCACCTGGTAGAACCGGCCGTCAACGGCAACCATCTCACCATCAAGGGCCTGCACAGTCCCCAGCCCGAAATCGCCGCGCTCGCCAAGTTCTCCAAAAGTCATTGTGCCATCATATACCCCCTGCATAAGCGCGCCAATGGTCGAGATCTGATACAGGCTGTCGTCCTCCTCGGCCAGCGATCCCTGCGCCATCATCAGAAAGAGGATGGCAATGGCAGCATATGCACGGTCAAAAGCAATTTTTATATCACTCATGAGTTCATCACTCCAATAAACCTCTGAAAAAATAGCTTGTTATCTATATACTTATCTCCAAGATATTAGCTACTCGCTATATTCTTTTTAGTTCGCCCTCCAGCAGGGGGGATCATGCCCAAAAGGATGAATAAAAACAGGCTATTCGCTGAATAATTCGCCTTCAATAGCGCAGTATTGCCCCCACGCCGCCAATAGACTGCAGGAACTCATCCTCCTCCACGAACTCCACCTCTGCTCCCGTCCTCTGGGCCAGCTCGTAGAGCTCCTCTAAGACGTTCACCTGAGAGGTCCTGCCGCCGCACTGGGGGCAGATCTCGGGCCGAGCCCCCTCCTGGAAGTGCTGGCATTTTTCGCAGATCCAGCCGGGGACCACATAATCGGAGAGCATGACTAAAGTGTTGACCCTGCCATGAGTCAGAGCATCTCTGACCGGATCGATTCCGTAGGAGGAAAGCTGGCCCTTGAGCACATTGGACTTCAGCTCCTCTGCCCTCTTCTTGCTCACCGAGCGCTCGTAATCCAGGGCCACCTGGTCGCCCATCTTCACCAGCTCGCTGGGAACTGTGCCCATGGGGACATCCAGCAGGCCTAATACCCGATCCCTGGCCTGTGGGGGGAGCAATTCCTTGAGCTGGCTTTTCGCCTCACCCGGTCCGGCAAGCACCAGTCCCCTCATCCCCTGCAGGTTATCCAGATTGGCGAGGTCCTCTGCTACCTGGGTGAAGAAGGACTTGATGGCCCCCTTTCGCAAGCGGTCAAAGCGCATCTGGCTCCATCCACCTTTCTTATGCTTGTTCATAAGGTCGATAGAAGAGCGGCTCATCTCTTCCATGATGCGGGAGCGGATGACAAACAATTTGGCCTCCTGAGAGTCGAGCAGCAAAAGGCCCCAGTCCAGGTATTCGTCCCTGAGCCTGGCCAGGGGAAGGAGAAATGGCGAGGTGTCCAGGACCACTAGAGGCTCCGCCTCCAGTCCCATCCGGTAGACGTGCAGGAATGACTCCGGGCTGGAGGCTAAGATCACCCTTGATCTCTCTCCTTTCCAGGATGGCGATTCTATTGCCTCCTGGGCCAAAGAGACGGTCGAGCGGAAGGATTCTCGAAGTTCGGAGGGAAGGGACTTTTCCATGGCCCTGAACCGGGAGGCGACAAAAGAACGGCTGGCGTCCAGGTCCGCCGTGCTGGCGCTTTTCATATAAATCGATAAATATATGTCCATCTCATCGTATATCTCCGCGAGGGCTCCCAGGTCGATCTCGGTGACTGCTACCAGATTGCCGGGGGAGATGCTGGTGAACTCGGGCTTGGGCTGCATGGTTCGATAAAGGGGGGAATGGTAGAAAAGGCTGTCCCATTTTGGGAGATCTATGTGAACATTTTATTATTCTTTATAAGAAATTATAGTTACTGCTTCAAGTTAAGTTATCTTCACTTTATAGCCCTCAGAAGCACAACTTTGAATGTCGTCCAGGATCTCATAGTCATGGATCTCGATGACCCGATTCCTGGATTTGTCGCCCTCGGCCGCCTTCTGTGACCCGAAGCTCTCCTTAAATACTCTATTCAGCAGCAAGAGGCCAGCCGCACTCAATGTCAACCCCAGTAGCATTGCCATTTTAATTCCTATATTGAGGATCCAGGATATAAGTAATTAACTCTTCTCCCAACTGAAAAACCGTGGAAAAATGGTATCATTAGATGGAAAACTGGGCCAACAGAATAGAGAGGTCGTGAATCAATTATGGGTTGGTATTTAGGCCTGCCGCAGAATTAGGCCTTATTGAATG
Source organism: Methanosaeta sp. UBA458 (assembly GCF_002496085.1). Lineage (NCBI taxonomy): Archaea > Methanobacteriati > Methanobacteriota > Methanomicrobia > Methanotrichales > Methanotrichaceae > Methanothrix > Methanosaeta sp. UBA458. The sequence goes on from NZ_DAIK01000141.1 coordinate 4,358, forward strand.
CTGATTTGCCCAGAATGTCCTCTCTCGGGCGTGTCCGAGAAACCGCAATCGTTAATCGAGTTCCAGAACTTCAACCTATTTTAGGATCACGACCGAATAGAGAAGAAGGAAAGAAAAAAGAGATGACCCTGAGATTTTCCTCCATGCCTTGCTCTCCTCCCTCCTCTGACCATCGCCCTAAAGCTTGTCCACCTGGGCCCGGACCAGATTATGTACCTCGCCAGGGCTGGCCTTGCCCCTGGTCTTTTTCATCACCTGACCCACGATATAGTTCAGGGCCCTCTCGCTTCCCGCTTTATAGTCCGCGACGGCCGCGCTGCACTCCGCCACCGCCTCCGCAACCGCTCGTGCCACCACATCATCCTCCGCCCGGCCCAGGCCGCGGGATTTGATGATCTCCTGGGGCGAGCTGCCTTTCTTATCCAGCAGGTCGCGGATGACCTCCACCGCCCCGTGCTCGGTAATCTTATTCTCGCCGAGCAGCTGCACAATCTCCACCATATGCTCCGGGATGAAGCTCTCTATCCCCAGATCGCGGTAGTTCAATTCCCCCTTGAGGACATCGGCGATCCAGACCGCGGCCATCCTGGGCGAGGCCCGGGCAGCCACGAACTCATAGAAGTCGGCCAACCGGATCTCCGTGGTCAATGACTTGGCGTGGTCATCGGCCAGGCTGTACTGCCGGACGAACCTCTCCCTCTTCGAGTCCGGCAGCTCAGGCAGAGCCTCCCTTATGGCAGGAACCCAGGAGGCGATGCGCAGGGTCACCAGATCGCACTCGGGGAAGTAGCGGTAATCGTGCGCCCCCACCTTGCTGCGGATGGAGACGGTGATGTTGCGCAATTCATCGAAGTGTCGGGTTTCCTGCACCACCTTGATGTTCCGCCGGGCCAGGTTCCTCTGGCGGGTGATCTCATAGGAGAGGGCCTTCTCCACTCCCTTAAATCCAGAGATGTTCTTGACCTCGGAGCGGTCGCCGCCCTTCAAAGAGATGTTGGCATCCACCCTCATCGCCCCCTCCAGGGAACCGTCAAAGACGTCCAGGTACTCGAGAATGCTCTTCAACTTATCGAGAAACGCCCGCGCCTCCTTGGGTGAATGCAGATCGGGCTCAGTCACCACCTCTAAGAGAGGCATGCCGCAGCGGTTGTAGTCCACCATGGTGTACTTCGCCTTATCAATGGTCCCGGCATGCACCAGCCTTCCTGGGTCCTCCTCCATATGAGCCCGATTGATGCGGATATTCCTCTCCTGGTCGTCGTCGCCCAGGATCATGATATGGCCGCCTGTCGCCAGAGGATAGTCGTACTGGCTGATCTGGAAGCCCTTGGGCAGATCCGGGTAGTAGTAATTCTTGCGGTAAAAGAGGGTCTCCTCCTCGATCTTGCAGTTCAGGGCCAATCCCACTTTTATGCCGCTCTCCACTGCTTTGCGGTTGATCACCGGCAAAGAGCCGGGCAGGCCCAGGCAGACCGGACAGGTATGGCTGTTGGGCTCGGAATTATGATATTTAGTCGAGCAGCCGCAGAACATCTTCGACTCCAGCCGGTTGAGCTGAAC
>NZ_DAIK01000141.1:5994-10236 GCF_002496085.1 Methanosaeta sp. UBA458
GCCTCGCCGAAGTGCGGGCCTATGAGCTGCAGGCCGATAGGAAGCTGGCCAGCAAATCCGCAGGGCAGGGATATCGCCGGAACTCCTGCCAGGTTGATGGGCACGGTGAATATGTCCGCTTTGTAAAGAGAGAGAGGATCGTTTATCCGCTCGCCGATCCTGAAAGCGGGAATGGGCATGGTCGGGCTGGCGAGGAGATCGACCTGTTTGAAGGCCTGCAGGAAATCCTCTTTGATAAGGGTCCTCACCTTCAGCGCCTTGAGATAGTAGCGGCCATAGTATCCTGCGGACAGAGCATAGGTCCCCAGTAATATTCGCCTTTTCACCTCAGGACCGAAGCCCTTGCTGCGAATCTCGGAGAAGGTGGTATGCCAGTCCCGGTCCTCCCCAGCCTGGCGCAGCCCATATCGCAGGCCATCAAAGCGGGCCAGATTGGAGGAGGCCTCACTCATGGCGATCACATAATAGGCGGCCAGAGCATACTGGGTATGGGGGAGGCTCACCTCCTGCCAGCTCGCTCCCAGTCCCTCCAGGACGGATATCGCATCCCAGACCGACTTCTCTACTTTTTCATTCACCCCTTCCCCGAAGTACTCCTTGGGTATGCCTATCTTCATGCCATCGATCCCCCGGTCCAGGTCGGGCAGATAGCTGCTCTTCTCCGCTGAGGTCGAGTCCCGCCAGTCATGCCCGGCGATGACCTCCAAGAGGAGTGCAGTATCCTTTACCGTACGGGTCAGAGGCCCGATCTGCTCTAAGGAGTTGGCATAAGCGATCAGTCCATAGCGCGATACCAGGCCGTAGGTGGGCTTCAGGCCGACGATGCCGCAGAACGATGCCGGACAGCGCACCGATCCGCCCGTATCCGAGCCCAGGGAACAAGGAGCCTCGCCACCAGCAACGCAAGCAGCGCTTCCCCCGCTGGAGCCGCCCGGAACGCAATCGATATCCCAGGGGTTTCTGGTCGGACCGAAGGCGCTGGTCTCAGTGGAGGTCCCCATGGCGAACTCGTCCATATTGGTCTTGCCCATGATTATGGCCCCCTCTGCCCGCAAACGCTCGATCACATGGGCATCATATGGCGGGATGTATCCCTGCAGAATCCTGGAGCTGCAGTTGCTCTCAATTCCCTTGGTCGATATGCACTCCTTGATGGCGATGGGAACTCCGGCCAGGAGCCCCTTCCCCGGATTTTGATCAAAGCTTTTTGCCTCTCTCAAAGCCGTTTCCCTGGCCAGGGTGGTAAAGGCATTGAGCTTACCCCTCTCGATCCTCTCATAAAGCTGGGAGAGATACTCCTCTGCCGATCCGGCCAGGAGGGTTGCCTTAAGCTCGGACAGCATAATCACACTATCCTTGGGCTCTTGAAGTAGCCATTTTCGCGTCGCGGCGCATTAAAAAGCGCCTCATCCTGAGTGAGAGAGCCTCTGGCTATATCCTCTCTGAAGATATTGGCAAGGTCAACCACCCGGTAGGTGGGCTCCACTCCCTCTGTGTCCACCAGATCCAGTTGATGGAAGTACTCCAGAATGGAGTTGAACTGCTCCACCAACTCATCCTTCTCCTCTTCTTCGATCTTGATGCTGGCAAGCCAGCTGATGTGCTCCACATCTTCTCTGGTGATCATGTCATCCCACACATATAACCTACTAGATTCGGCAGCTAGATTCGGCATTCTAATATAGCGACTTTTGCCCACTGAGCCATGCTGATTGCCCGCAAGCGAAAGGTTGTTGTGCCATTTTCCGCTATCTCTTTTGTCTTCAGGCCCAAGATCACCTTATTGGATATAAATGCTCTTTTATCAGCAGCACTGCGATATCCCTCCTTCTGGAGGCCTGCGGGCCAAAAGGCTTAAGCATCCTGATACAATAAGATGGGAAGCGATATCAAAAATTGGATAATGATCTATGAAAAAGAATGATGTTGTGGTTATTGGTTCAGGGATCAGCGGCTTATTGACTGCACTTGCCCTTTCCCGGGAAGGAAAGAAAGTGCTGATTTTGGAGAAAGAGGACTGTATCGGCGGGGTCTGCAGGTCTTATGAGGTGGACGGCTATCGCCTGGACACCGGCCCTCATGCCATAACCAGGTTAAAGAGCGGTCCGCTCAAGGTGCTGATGGACAGGTACTTCCGCGTCGTTCCTCAGTTTGCTCCCTTTGGAAAGTACTACGTGCGAATCGGGGACGAGGTCAAGCCTTTCCCCTGGAGCATCAACGCCTGGCTCACGTTCAGCCTGATTCCCATGACGGACAGGCTGCTATTGATGAGGGCGCTCTTCAATACCCTTTATCTCCTGAACTCGGGCAAGGACTTCTCCAATATACCCCTATCCGCGGTCCTTCCCAATGCACTATCCAGCACCACCAGGAGATTTTTGGACTGGCTGTGCTACTTCATGGTGGGCACATCAGCGGATAACGCTCCCATATCCCGGTTCATAGACAACAAGATCCACAATACCCATTCCGTTCCCTATGTGGGAAAGCTGTACGACCTGTTCATAACCGATGGAGCCAAGGACCAGGGATACCCGAAAGGCGGACTCCAATCTATAATCAACTCCGTCACCTCCTCATTTCCCGAAGGCAGGGTCAAGATCAATACAAAAGAGAAGGTCGTCAAAATCGAGGGCATTAAGCGAGCGGATCAGTTGATCCAGGCCGATCAGGTTATCACCAATCTGGATAGCTATGAATGCGATACGGTCGTATACTCGGGATTCTCTTCCAGGCTGCCGGATCTAATCGACGGCCTGCCTGCGGAATACACCGAGAACCTCTCCTCGATCAAGAAGGTCAAGTCCCTGACCATATGGCTGGGCCTGACCAAGAGGCTGTTCCTCAATTACGGCTCGGAGATGTGGGTCGATTCGGATCCATATGCCTGGGTGGTTCCCACCACCAACTACGATCCCACATTGGCGCCAAGAGGCAATCATCTCGTTGGCTTTGCATTTACCCTGGATGGCAAGTACGATATGGCGAAGATAAAGAAAAAAGCCTTCCAGTCAATCGTCGGGAAGGTCCCGGATATCGAGGATCATATCGATATGATTCACTACCAGGAACTGGTACCGGAGAAAGCATCCTGGGGATTGAACCTGGGATTCGGAGACGTGAGAACTCCGGTGAAGAACCTCTACTGTGTGGGAACTGACACCGCGAAGAGGAGCGCAGGGGTCAACCGCTCGGCATACTCGGTCCTGAAGTGCCTGGATCTCATGAGATCGGACGGAGTACTGCGTTAGGGTTATCAGATGCCTTCATAGTCATTCATTTGCTCCATTTTCCCCTGGGTATGGCCCCCTGCCTCGATACCGCTTTTCCAGACGGAACTCTTAATCCCTTTCAATCTACTCTTTTCTGGCCGGACCGACAGCCCCTCTCTCCAGCAGATCCACCTGCCGGGCATAAATATATAAGTATTTAGAGCCTTAGAATAGATGCTCGGAATTCAAACCGCCTAATTTGAAAGATATTTGAAAGGAATGATCGTAATGAAAAAATATAAAATACCTTCCACCCTGATTCTGTTGATGCTTTTGTCCGGCATCACAGGCTGCATTGGCAATGAGGCCGATCCCTCCACCGACGCAGGCGAGGCATCCATCTCCGCCCTGGAAAATAAGAGTCCTCCCACCTTGGGACTGAAGCTGATAGCCACCGGCCTGACTGCGCCTGTGCAGTATATCAGCTCAGACGACGGCCGGATGTTCGCCGTCGATCAGACGGGGATGGTTGAGGTCTTCGATGAAGATGGCCTGATGCAGGAGGGCCCCTTCATGGATCTTCGCGACCGGATGGTCGATCTATCCCCGGGCTACGATGAACGGGGGCTGCTGGGGATGGCGTTTCATCCCGATTTTGTCGAGAACGGTCGGGTATTCGTATTCTACAGCGCCCCTCTGCGATCTGGAGCTCCGGAAGGCTACAGCTGCACCAACCGTCTGTCTCTTTTCACAGTATCTGAGGACGATCCCGATGCAGTCGATATGAGCTCAGAGAGGGTCATCTTCCAGATCGACAAGCCCCAGATGAACCATAACGGCGGGGCCATCACCTTCGGCCCGGACGGCTATCTGTACCTGCCTTTGGGCGATGGCGGCGGGGCAAATGATCAGGGGCCTGGCCACTCCGAGGGAGGAAACGCCCAGGATACCTCAAGCTTCTATGGCAAGATTCTGAGAATCGATGTGGATTCGGCGGCTGACGGCTACGCCATTCCCCCGGACAACCCAT
>NZ_DAIK01000141.1:10252-18877 GCF_002496085.1 Methanosaeta sp. UBA458
CCTTTGACTCACAGGGGCGCGTGTTCGTTGCTGATGCCGGCCAGAACCTCTGGGAGGAGGTGGACCTGGTGGAAAAGGGTGGAAACTACGGCTGGAACATCCGGGAGGGGACTCATTGCTTCGATCCGGAGAGCCCGAATGACTCGCCCGCCAGCTGCCCGGAGGTAGGGGCTAAAGGGGAGCCGCTCATAGATCCCATAATCGAGTATGATCATGACAACCATACCGTGGTCGTGGGCGGGTACCTGTATGAGGGCCAGGATCTGACTGATCTCGTTGGCAGCTACCTCTTCGCCGACTGGTCCAGCAACTTCGATCAGGGGGATGGCAGGCTCTACCTGGCCCGGCCGGAAGCATCAGATGAAGGGCTCTGGAAGGCGGAGGAGATAACGATCGCCGGCCGTCCGGATGGAAGGATTGGAGAGTTCATTCGCGCCTTTGGACGGGATGGAGAGGGCGAAATCTACCTCCTGACGTCAGAGGTGCTGGGCCCCTCGGGAGATAGCGGGAAGATCTACAAGCTGGTTAGAGCTGAGGATCAGGCGCCGACCTGAGAACGGCAGCCCTCACCTTTTTTCGACCGCATCCTCTGGCCCTGCCCCCTCCCTCTGCATTGCCCCATCTTCACCCACATCGTCCAGACGTAACGCTTCGCTGCCCTGACCGCAGCTCTCATGCTCAAGCTGGATGGTGGTATGCTCTATTCCGAAGAGATCATGCAGGATTCTTTTGACCTCCTCCATTATCGTCTCCCCCTGTGAGATCATCTGGTCCTCGATCACCGCATGGGCGCTGAGTATGACATGGGCAGAGCACACCCCCCAGACGTGCAGGTCATGGACCTGGAGCACACCGGGAACGCTGCCGATGGCCTGGGATACATCCTCAAGGTTGATACATGCTGGAACACCCTCCATCATGATACGAAATGAGTCCCTTATGAGCCGGTAAGAGCTGGCGAATATTATCAGGCTGATGATGATGCTGGCTATGGGATCGGCCTGGGTCCAGCCAGTCACCCAGATGATGATTCCTGCCACTATGACGCCCAGAGAGGCGGCAGCGTCCCCCAGCACATGAAGCCTCGCTGACCTGATATTGAGATCCTCGGTGTGATGGGGGCCGTGATCATGGTGGTGGAGGTGGCCGCCTCCCAGGATGTAAGCCACAATCAGGTTCACTATCAGGCCGAAGGTTGCCAGCAAGAGAAGGTCAAGCCCCTTCACTGGTGCCGGCTCTAGCAGCCTTTTGTATGCCTCCACCAGTATCCCCAGGGAGACGAATCCCAGCGTCAGCCCATTGGCCAGGGACGCTATCACCTCAAAGCGGTGAAAACCGTAGCTGTATCGCTCGTCCGCCGGCATGGTTGAGAGGCGGATGGCCAGCCAGCTGAGAAGGATGGCGAATATGTCCAGGAAGACATGAGCGGCATCTGAGAGCAGGGCGAGGCTGCCGGTCCACCAGCTGCCTATGGCCTCCACTATGAGGATGGTGCAGGTGAGGAGGATGGCGAGGAGAAAGCGTCGCTCGACCGTTTTTATCTCATGGTTCTTCATCTTCCCTGGCACCAGGATGTTATTGCCAAATCCGATCCAGATAAGCCTTTACCAATAAAAAAGTAGTTGCAGCTTGATGCCGCGCAGGCGCTGTCTTCATCCTTCGATAAGACCGTCATTGCAAAAGATATTCCTTGCCTCCTGGAAGGAGAGATCTGCGGGAGGGACTATGATGTCCGAAGGAATGACCTCCTGGACGCTTATGGGCTTCCCCAGCTCTTTGACCATGGAGATCATTCTGACCAGCTCCTGGCAAAAGCCATCTTGATCGCCATTCTTCACATGATCCACTATCTGATTGTCAATTTTATTCAGATCGCCCAGATTGCTGTCATCAAAGCGGAACTGACCCTCTCCCAGGATTCTGATAATCATTTATTCATCTCCGCCTTCAATCTGGCCATCTCATCATCTACGGTGTTCTTGGCCTTGACCCGTGCCAATTCACTCTCGATCTCATCCCCTCCCGAGTAGTCGGTGAGAGTTCCGGATTCCAGGAGCTCATCCAAAGCAGCAGAGCGGGCTTTCATATCCTCAGTCTTCTCTTCTGCTCTCTGAACCGCCAGGCCTACATCCGCCATCTCCTCGCTTATACCGGTCACGGACTCGGTGATCTTGACCTGAGCATCGGCGGCAGTATACTGGGCTTTGATGGTCTCCTTCTTGGTGCGGAAGGCCTCCACCTTGGTGGCCAGGCGGGTTTCGGCTGCCTGCAGCTTCTGCTGCTGATTATTCAGTTCATTTATCTCCCCTTCCAGGGTATTCAGCTGGGCCTGCATCAAGGCCTTGCTCTCCAGGGCCTTTCTCGCCAGGTCCTCCCGGCTGGCAGAAATGGCCTCCTTTGCCTGGCCATCAAGCTTATCGATGTTCATCTGAAGCTTGGCCTTCTGCAATTCAAGCCTCTTCTTGGAGGTGGTCACCTCTGCCACCCCTCTCTTGACATTCTGCAATAGCTGCAGCTGCTTTTCATAAGAGACCTCAAGGACCTCTCTGGGATCCTCTATCCTGTTCATGATCTTATTCATCTTTGCCTGCACGACAGCGCTCATCCGCTCTAAGAAGCCCATATAGATCCTCCTTCAGCCTATCTGTTATCCACCGTTTTCTTGATTGGATGCAAATTACATATACCAATGTCATTTTTGATATTTATAGGCTCTCGTGCAACGGATGCCATTTATGCTGCAATTGTGCAAAGGATGTGGCTAAAAGGGAAAAGATGAATTACGATGAAATAGGTTTGAATCCGGAGGTGAATAGATGAGAAAGTCCATATTAGCACTTCTTTTGGCCCTCTTCGCCATCATGGCATTGGCAGCACCGATCTATGCCGAGGATGATGATGACGATGAGGATGAGGATGATGAGGAAGAGAACGAGGCTTCCAGCGAGAGCGAAAGCGACTCTGATGAGAAGAGCACTCCGGGATTCGGATTTGCATTTGCAGTGGCAGGCACGCTGGCAGGAGCTCGCTTAATCAGATCTAAAATCCATTGAGGTCGTTTGATATCGATCGCTCGAGATCAATTGATCTAATCTTTTTTTCGGCTCCTCGCTATTTGATTTGTGAATTTGAATCAGAAATTCTCTGTGTCTCTGTTCCTCTGTGGTGAACCGCGATGCAATGACCCAACCACAGAAACACAGAGGAACAAAAGGCCATATTCTGCCTGAACTCACCCCCATAATTCAGCGAAGAGCCTTTTTTCCAACCATCGAAACGGTTAAGGTCTATTCGATGCCAATTGGCCATCATGAGTTTTTCATTCTTTCCTGCAGTGGACCTGCGAGGCGGCAAATGCGTGCAGCTGGTGGGAGGAGTACCAGGAACTGAGGTAGTGGCCCTGGACAATCCCCTCGCCCAGGCAGAGCGCTGGATCGACGAAGGCGCTGACCACCTGCACATCATCGACCTGGACGGGGCGATTCAGGGCAAGAGGGCGAACGCCTCCATCCTCGCTCAGATCGTAAAGGAGCTGGACGTCTATATCCAGGTAGGGGGGGGCATTCGGTCAGAAGAGGAAGCGAGGGATGTTCTCCGCCTGGGCGTAGATAGGGTGATCCTGGGAACTGCCGCCCTGAAAGATCCCGATATGATCGCCCAATTGGCTGAGGAGCACGGTCGGGAGAGAATTATGGTGGCCCTGGATGTCAAGCGAGGGGATGTCACCACCGAGGGCTGGCAGAAGACCTTAGGCAAGAGGGCGATGGAGCTGGGCAGATTGTTCGAGGATAAGGGGGCGGGGTCCATCCTCTTCACGAACATCGATGTTGAAGGCAGGGAGCGAGGAATCGATATCCAGCCTACACGAGAGCTGGTGGCAGCCCTCAGAATACCGGTTGTCGCTGCCGGCGGGGTCACCTCCATCGATGACGTCCTCGCCCTGAGGGATGCTGGGGCTGCAGGAGCCGTGGCCGGGACGGCCATTTACACCGGAAAATTGAGCGTCTCAGCTACTCTGCAGGCCCTGCGAAGATAGGTGATGGTAAATGGCGAAAAGAAATGGAAGAGGATTGGGATTATTCAGAGATTGTAGGGCCCAGGCCACAGTTAACCTGGACGGATCAGGCCAGGCAAAAGCCGCCTCCGGATCGGGATTTCTTGATCATATGCTGCTCGCCCTGGCCCGCACGGCAAATATTGACCTGGTGGCGGAATCAGAGGAGGGCTTGTGGAGAGCCCAGACATTAGGAAGGGCCATCGGCCTTGCCCTGGATGATGCTCTGGGAGACAGGAGCGGAATATGCCGTTACGGCTCGGCCTCGGTTCCCATGGACGAGTCTTTAGCGGACGTGGCTCTGGACTTCAGCGGGCGGCCCTATCTGATCGTCTCCGGAGAGTTTCGGGGAGAGAGGATCGGGGACTTCGAGGCCATGCTCCTTGAACCCTTCCTGGAAGAGCTCTTTAATGCAGCCGGGATGACGGTTCATATCCGCTTCTACGGGGAGAACGATCATCATAAGATGGAATGCATCTTCAAGGCCCTAGGCCTGGCCGTTCGCCTGGCGGCGGCAAAGGGTGGAGCGGGCATCCCCAGCACCAAAGGAGTAATCTGAGGGTAGATCGGAGGTAAATCTGAGGTCAGATAGAGATCAAAATAGTTTCTCTATCTCTTTCAGATCGATTCTGGCCGTGGAATCCAGGCTGAGGGGGGTTAAGGATACCAGCTTGTCCTGATAGATGGTCTGCACGTCAGTCCCCTCCTCGTCGCAGCATATCAGCTCCCCATCAATCCAGTAGTAAGGCCGGCCACGGGGGTCAAAACGCTCCTGCACAGCCGTCTTGAAGATCTTCTTAGCCAGGCGGGTCACTTTTATCTCCGTCTCCTCGCTGGCACCGACTGGGACATTCAGGTTTAAGAGATCCACTCCTTCAGGAAGGCCGTGCTCTAAGACCCGGGTCGCTACTCGGCGCAGAAATAGAGCTGCCACATCAAAGCTGTGCTTGGCTCCATGATGCATATCGAACTTGTCGCCCTGATCAACGGCCTGAATTGAGGCAGCAATGGCGGGAATGCCGTAGCTAGCAGCCTCCAGAGCCGCTCCGATGGTCCCGCTCGTGGTAACGGTATCGGTGCTGATGTTCTCTCCCACATTGATTCCCGAGATGACCAGATCAGGCATCTCCTTAAGGATGGCGAAGATGCCAATGATGACCGAATCCACCGGCGTTCCAGTGACCGCATAGGCTTTAAAGCCGTTCAGGTTCACCTCTGCGAAGCGAAGCGGCTCAAAGACGGATATAGATCTTCCCACGCCGCTCTTCTGTCCCGAAGGCGCGGCTACCGTCACCTCCCCCAGGCCTCGAACGCTCTTTGCCGCCGCCTCGAGACCGGAGGCATAAACGCCATCATCGTTGCTGACCAGTATGCGATGCATCGATTGAGCCTTGAGCATCCTATCGGTATTAAACTATCCCCCAAACCGGATAAATCGCGATATGCCCACTGGACGTGGCCGTCTTCATGACACCAATGTGGGCTGCCAACTGGAAAGCCATGGGCAGGAGGGGTCGGCCTAGCGCAGAAATAGAGATATGCAGTCGATGCTGAAGGGAAGCGGCCTGACCAAGGTGGCCAGGATTGACACTGGCCTCTCTTGAGAAGGGCTTTGATGAGAGCGTCGAAGACTTTGCCAGGCAGTTTGGACTGAAGAAGATCCAGCTTGAAGGAGGAACGGCGGTAGCGGAGAGGAGCTAGCAGCAGACTAATAGGCAATTAATGAAGTGCTGGGCAATGCACGGAGATCGAGATGCTTCATGCCAAAGCTAAATTTCTGCGCAGGATAAATATCACGTCCCGACCGGGATTCGAACCCGGGTTGAAGGCTCTCTGCGCGAAAAATGCTCCGCAGGCCTCCGGGATATCCACTACCCCATCGGGACAAGAACACCTCTGATGGCATGCTTCAGGTTATTAAGCTTATTGGCATGATGCCCTGGTCTGTGCCGTCCTGATAGCCCGCAGAAAGTCGATCTTCCTGAACTCCGGCCAAAAAGGAGCGCAAAAGTAGGCGGCGCACTCATTGCCATTGGCCTGCCAGGGAAGGAAGTTCGATGTGCGAAAGTCCCCCGCCGTCCTGATGATCAGATCCACCTTGGGAACGGAAATGCCGTCCTGGGGATAGAGATGCTGGGCGATGATGGTCTCATCGAGATCCTTAGATCTGATCCTTCCCTCCTCCACCAGGTGGGCTAAGGAGCGTGCGGCATCCACCAGCTCCCTCTGACCTCCGTAAGCCAGGGCCACATTCAGATACATCTTCTTGTAATCCTTCGTGGCCTCCTCAGTCAATCGGATCTCCTCCTGCAGATCATCGGGAAGCATCTCCAACCGACCGATGGCTCGCACCCGAACTCTATTGAAATGGATTTTCTTTGAATTTCTCAGCTCATTGAACTTTTTCTTTATCAAATCAAAGATATAGCGCTTCTCCGAATCCTCCCGGCTGAAGTTCTCTGTGGAAAAAGCATAAAGGGTGAGATGCCGAACCCCCACCTCCAGGCACCAGTCTGACACCCTCTCCGAGGTCTCAGCGCCAAGGCTATGGCCAAGAGTCTTGGCGAGGCCCTTCTGCCTGGCATACCTGCGGTTTCCATCCTGAATTATCGCTATATGCTCCACCGGTGACCCTGCCAGGATCTGAGCCTTAAGCAGCTTCTCATATAAAAGATAAACAGGATTTCTGAAGATTTGACTCATTTACTTAATTAAGCTCGCGAATAGATATTTAAATAATTCCTTGCCACGAGCCCAAAACTGGCCACGGGATTTTTCCTCTAGGGCAAGATACTAATATCTGATGCCTTACTTCCTTACTTCGAGGGCCTGTGGTCTAGCTGGTTATGACATCGCCTTCACACGGCGGGGATCACGCGTTCGAATCGCGTCGGGCCCATTAGGATTCGGATCGACACAAGCTTTAACTATTTAAGCGTCATTTTCGACTGAGGTGGTGCGGCAAGTTGCTCTGGCGATTCTGGCTGCAAATGAGCCAGATAGCGATTCAACGCCGCTCAGGATCTCATCGATCCGGCATCTAATCTAAAATCTGCAATTATTATTTGAGGTGATAAGCTGTACAATAGAGGTCATGGTGGGGAGGAAGGAGCAGTAATAACCAGAGTTCGCCTCCCTCGCAAACAGGATAGAGAGATATTCGGTCATGTAGAAAGCCTGCTTGGCTCCAATCGCATCAAGGTCAGGGGCATTGACGGCGTAACCAGGATGGCCCGCATACCGGGAAAGATGAAGAAGAGGATCTGGATACGAGAGGGCGACGTGGTCATAATCATCCCTTGGGAGTTCCAGAATGAGAAGGCTGACGTGGTCTGGAGATACACCGGCCCTCAAGTGGACTGGCTGCAGCGCAAAGGTTTTCTGAAGGGCTCTTCATAAGCCGGATAGACAAATCATGAGCAGGCGCAGCAAGGATGAGGATTTTGATACTCGTATTGATGTTCTTCGTACCAGAATCAAGGACTCCGATGACCTGAATGTCCAGGACGCTGTCTTTGACAAGCGAACCCTGATGGACCTGTACAGCCTGGCAAGCAAAGGGGTCATAGATGCCCTGGGAGGTTCCATCTGCACCGGAAAAGAGGCGAATATATTCCGGGCTCTGGTGGGCAGCAGAGAGCTTGCCCTTAAGATCTATCGCATTTCTACCAGCAACTTCAATGTGATGCAGGATTACCTGCATGGCGATCCCAGATTTGGAAGCGTCAAGGGCACGAAAAGAGCTATTGTCGCCGCCTGGACCCGCAAGGAGTATCGCAATCTCATGCGTGCGGAGGAAGTGGGTGTGCGGGTGCCCCATCCCATCACCATGAAGGAGAATATTCTGGTTATGGATCTGATCGGCAAGGGAGACGATGTCGCACCACCCCTAAAGGATGTCGGGCTGGACTCTGCAGAGGCCGAGCAAATCTACCAGAAGATCGTCGAATATATATCCCTGCTTTACAATCAAGCCGGTCTGGTTCATGCCGACCTGAGCGAGTTTAATATCCTATACGATGATGGCGAGCCGGTGATAATCGATATGGGACAATCGGTCACCCTGGACCATCCCATGGCCAGAAAGTTCCTGGAGCGAGACATCTCCAATATAGTTCATTACTTCCAGAAAAAGTACTCTATTGGCTCATCCGAGGAGATCTATGCCAGGATCCAGAAGGATGGAGCTGAAAAGGCAAAAAAGGAGAGTAGCTGATCAAGATAAAAGGAGGCTGACAATGGATATAAAGATCCCAGAAGAACGTATAGGAGTGTTGGTGGGACCTAACGGCTCCATGAAACACTTCATAGAAGAGAAGACAAAGACCTCTCTGGAGATAGACAGCGATACAGGCACAATTTCTGTCACATCCGCAGAAGATCCATTGCAGGTATTGAGGGTCATGGACCTGGTGAAGGCGATTGGCAGAGGATTTTCGCCGGAGAGAGCGCTGGCGATCCTGGACGACGAGATGCTGATGCTCGATGTGCTGGACATATCCAAGACAGCAGGCACCAGGAGCGATATGGAACGGTTGAAGGGACGCATCATCGGCAAGGATGGAAGGTCG
>NZ_DAIK01000141.1:18948-20414 GCF_002496085.1 Methanosaeta sp. UBA458
TACAGCTTCCTGGAGAGGAAGCATGAGGATCTGGCCAAGATGGAGCTTGAGGAACAGGGATTGCTCTAAAGCCCTCGTCTCAACTTATATACATGATGCCAGACATATAACACCGAATTGACCTGATGAGGCTGGAGTTTTGAGCTTCGATTTACAGCTAGAATTCGCAGATTGGATGCTTATCGCAGCGGCGCTGATAGGCCTGTATTCCATCCTCCTTTTGCCCTTGAGGGATAGCGAGGCATGGAAGAAGAGAGGGGTGACTGTGGGAGGGATATCGGGAATACCCCTCCTCATATTCCTGCGGACAACCAAAGGATTGAAGCTGCTCGACCAGCTGAGCCGCCCCAAGTGGATATGGAGAACGGCGGTAACTATTGGAATCCCTCTGGTGATCCTGAGCATGGCCACATTCTTGATCCTCGTATTGCTCATGACCTACCTGATGATTCTCTCTCCACCCGAGCCCAGCAGCTACAATGCACCCAGAAATATCCTGCTCATCCCCGGTCTGAACGAGTATATCCCCTTTTTATGGGGCTGGATCGCCCTATTCGTCACCATGCTGGTGCATGAGTTCGCCCATGGCATCCTATCCCGAGTGGAAGGGGTCAGGGTCAAGTCCATGGGCATAGTAACCCTGCTCGTTGCCCCAATAGCTGCTTTTGTTGAGCCGGATGAGGAGGATCTCTTCGGCACAAAGAACAAGCCGCCCCTGGTGAACAGGGCCGCCAGGATCAGGATTCTCTCCGCCGGCGTCATAGCCAACTTCATGGTGGCCGCACTGGCCATGGCCCTCTTCTTTGGGCCAGTTCTGGGCTCCATGTCCCCTGTTGACCGGCTGATTGCGGTGGGTGTCCAGGAGGATTCAATAGCGGAGGAGGCAGGCTTTGAGAGCGGCATGGTCCTGCTTCAGGTGAATGGAGAGAATGCGATAAAGATAGAGGAGCTTTACAGCAATCTGGGCAGCACCATGGTGGAGATGGAGGTCTTGCACAACGGCCAAAAGGAGATCTTCAACCTCCCCGGCCAGGCGGCAAGGGGAATCATGGTTGCCTCCATCTTCCCGGACTCTCCCGCCGATTCCGTCGGCCTGCCTGCGGGCAGCGTGATCTCCAGGATCGACGGCAAGGAGGTGGTGGATGTTGAGGGCTTCAGAAGGGAGATGAACCTCACCCGACCCGGTCAGATCATCACCATCACCACCGGAAGTGGCAAGAGCTACCAGGTCAACCTCACCTCCGCTGCTGGCCAGGGAGAGGATGAGCAGAAAGAGGAGTCGGATGCTGTGGGAACGGGCTTTATCGGCATTGTGATGTCAGGGAACGCCATCTATTCGGGTGGTGTGGCATTCCAGGAAGCTCCTGCCAGCGAGTTCCTCCAGATGCTGAAAACCATTCCAAAGAGCGGCGTAGAGGGTTTCGCCACCATGCTCAACCTGCCATTTTCAGGAATTCCCGGATTCA
>NZ_DAIK01000088.1:0-7103 GCF_002496085.1 Methanosaeta sp. UBA458
ACGATGCTCCACCTCAATAGTGGTTGAGCCTCTGGCATGGGCCTGCTTGCCGGCAAGGTTTACAGTGGCCGTGGTTTCCGCACTCTCTTTTATTATGGTTGCGTTCTCTGCAGTGGCATTTTCCCCTCTGTCATTGAGCGTTCTGATGTTGGATATTGTGCTCTTGAGACTGTAGCTGGTCAGGTTCTCTGCCGCGGACAGGGATAAAGCCTTTAAGTCTTCCACGCTCTTTTCCGGCGTATCCTGGTTCTCGGTACAACCGGATATAGCCAGGGCAGCAAGTATCAGAATTACCAATAGCACTCTCTTCATATCATCATCCCTTGATAGATTTCCTTTAAATTTTCGCTTATTCAAAATTAGCCTTAACCTCATCCCTTAGCCTTGAACTTTTCCCCTGTGATCATCTCGAACAGCTTGATGTAGATCCGGCTTGTCTCCCCAACCACATCATTCGGAAGGGCGGGTATAGCAGGTTCCGCTTTTCCCTCTTCTCGGGCCTGGTATAGCCGGTCCTTGTAGCCCGTCTGACGGTAGTACTGGCGCACATACTCCTTGGAGAGATCAACGAGCTCTCCCTCATCGTAGCGCTTCCTATCCCAGAAACGGTCCTCGTCTGCGGTTCCATAGACATCGACGATCATTATCTGTCGATCCATATCGAAGGCCAGCTCTTTTTTGCCGTCTGCGTGGATCAAGCCACGACTGGCGACGCTGCGGTTGATATCCTCATCGATCTTGAGAACAATATCCCGGGCATCCTCGTACTCCTGAGGGGAGAGGCCGGATATCTGCAGTGCCTCTTCCTTTGCAATAAGTCGGTCGGTCTTCTCCAGCTTCGTGGAGACCTCCAGGAATGGTTCGGGCAGCTCTTCTCCAGGTTTCACCACATGCCCTGATGCAAAGCCTAGATCTTGAGCTGCTATCTCACCGGCTTTTACCCGGTCGAAGAGGGATCCGGCCACATACCAGCGGCATATCCATTCCAGGGGAATCAGATAGTTTCTGGATTGGGGTGTGATCCTGTTCGTGGGAAGGATATCCACCTTTTTGCAGAGCATACCGGCCGGCGGCAGATACTGCAAAAAGTGTGTCCTGATGCCCATTTCATCTGCCCTTTCAAACCAGTAGACCCCCTCCCGGCTGAGGGTCTCGCCTTTAAAGGGAATGGTGCTCGGAATTACCTTGTCGAAGACGGAGATATTGTCAGTGAATTGAAACTCCAGTCGGTCTCCCAGGTCGTATGCCTCTTTAACCTTGCCTTTCAATAGAAGCGTGCGTTCCATTGCCGGAGATGAACCTGGCAAGAAGATAACACTTTTGCTATTATGTCTCGCAGACTTAAAAAAAGGGGATGATCGGAGAGGTTTATTCGAAGTCCTCTCCACCCATGCTGCCGGGCATTCCGCCTGGTCCGCCCGCAGGCCCGCCTGCCTTGGAGGCGATGACATCGTCGATCCTGAGTATCATGACTGCTGCCTCGGCAGCTGAGTTGATGGCCTGGGTCTTGACCCGCAGGGGCTCGACCACACCCAGCTTCATCATGTCTACAGGAACGCCGGTATCCATGTCCAGGCCGGAGCTCTTGATACCCTTCTCATGCTGGCTGCGCAGGGCAACCAGAGAGTCGATCTGGTCCAGACCGGCGTTCTCGGCCAGGGTCTTGGGTATGACCTCCATGGAGTCGGCGAAGGCCTCGATGGCCAGCTGCTCCCTGCCACCGACGGTTGCTGCATACTCTCTGAGACGAAGCGCCAGCTCTACCTCTGGAGCGCCGCCGCCGGGAACGAGCATCTTGTCCTCCACTACGACCCCCACCACTCGCAGGGCATCCTCCATCGCTCTGTTCAGCTCATCCACCACGTGCTCAGTGCCTCCTCTCAGGATGATAGAGACCGACTTGGGATTCTCGCATTCCTCGACAAAGGTCATCTTCTCGTCGCCGATCTTTCTCTCCTCGACCAGGCCTGCTCTTCCCAGATCCTTCTCCGTCAGGTCATGGATGCTGGTAACAACCCTGCCGCCAGTGGCGCGAGCCAGCTTCTCCATGTCGCTCTTCTTGACCCGGCGCACAGTGTAGATCCCTTCTTTGGCCAGGAAGTGTTGGGCCAGATCATCGATGCCCTTCTGGCAGAATACCACATTGGCCCCGGTCTTGATTACGTTGTCCACCATGCCCTTGAGCATGCTCTCTTCCTGATCCAGGAAGGCCTGAAGCTGATCTGGGGATGTGATCTCTATTTTGGCATCGACCTCGGTCTTCTCGATCTCGATGGCAGCATTGAGCAGGGCGATCTTGGCCCCGGTTACCTTCTTTGGCATATTGGGGTGGAGCCTATCCTTGTCGATGACCATGCCGTGAACCAGCTCGGAGTCAGTTATCCCTCCTCCTACCTTCTTCTCCACGGTGATGTTATCGGTGTCCACAGAGCCGTCCTCATCCACCACGGCCTTAACTGCCTCCACGGCCAGCGCGGCAAGCTCCTCTCTGGCGGTCCCTGATCCCTTGCCCGTCATGGAGGTGATGGCAATCTTCTTGAGAAAATCGGCATCATTGACAGTGACGCTGACGGCAATCTTATTTAGGATCTCCATGGCTTTGTCTGCTGCTGCCCTGTAGCCCGCGGCGATGACTGTGGGATGAATCTCCTGGTCCAGCAGTCCTTCTGCCTGCTTGAGGAGCTCTCCTGCCAGGACTACGGCAGTGGTTGTGCCGTCTCCGACCTCAGCATCCTGGGTCTTGGCGATTTCTACCATCATTTTGGCTGCCGGATGCTCGATGTCCATCTCCTTTAGAATGGTGACGCCGTCATTGGTTATTACCACATCTCCCAAGTTGTCGACCATCATCTTGTCCATGCCCTTGGGGCCGAGTGTGGTTCTCACGGCACCTGCGACTGCCTTTGCAGCCATGATGTTTGACTTCTGTGCCTCACGACCTGCAGTTCTCTGGCTTCCTTCTTTAAGAATAATTATGGGCTGTCCGCCCAGTTGTCCTGCTGCCATTTAATCTCCTCCGTTGAATTAGTTCAAAGCGTGATATCCGGTGTTTAAACTTCTATATGAATATTGCGATAGGTGGTTCTGTCTCACCTTTGGGTGTTCCCAAAAAGGTGTTTCATCTATGGTGGCAGTCGCTAACACACCTAGCCAAGTCGTGTTACTGGCGGAGGCGGTTAAAAGTCAAGAATTTGTTGATGTTATTTTGAATTACATTTCTTGTGGACAAATAGATCCCTTTATAGCATTCCATAAAAAATAAAAACCGATACACAGTGAAACAGCGAAAAGTATATCCATAGCCAAGCTGGGAACCCAACTAATAACACTGCCCTTAGACATTATTATCGTGAATCCGAGGACATATAATGTTAAACTCCAAATTAGAAAATTATTCGATTGTTCAATTCTGCTATGTAGTCGATTTAATAAAATATCGAATGAGGATGATAATGATTGAAGGGTATCTTTATAACATTGTATTTTTTTGTCATCTAATGTTCTTATATTAAGATCTAAGAATACTTTTGAATATTCAACTTCACCTCTCGCTCTATAAAAATCTTCCATTGCGGTTTTGGGGCGAGCTTTTGCAGAAATAGCTTTATATTCAACAAATTTTAACAAAAATAAATCCAAAATTTTTTGAGTTGCCTCATTTTCGTCTCGTGCTTTAATCGGAGGCAATAATAAATCAGTTGAATGATGAACGTGCTTATGGAAGATATCTCGAATTAATTTATGCATTTGCATGGCATAGACGAATTCATCCCCGCCGTTATTGTTTTCAATTTCGTACGATACGGTGCCACTGGAACGAATCTTCGCGTGGCCTTTGAATATGATCGTATTATTGATAGGACTCTTGATCAATAAATCAATATCAAACCCATCTGTATTTTTATGAGGAACTAATTCGATTTTATGTTTCTTGTTTAGAACTCGCTCCAAATACAAATCGGATAACAATGCTGAACCAAAATAGACTCCGTTCAATTCAGAATATATTTCAAGTAACACATTATTCAGAGTACCTGAATTGGCTTGGTCAAATGGTATAGGAAATGTACAAAAATCGTTTTCTTCTTTTAGATAAAAATCTCGCGTCAGCCGAGGAATCCAACCCCAATACGTCATATGGAGTAACCTAGCAATATCATAACATACATAAATCTATCTATAAACTCAAATATATAAAATTAATTATTTGAGATGATACTTTTTAGTGGGTCTCCCTCGGGCATCTATGCCATAATTTAGTCTGCCTACCAAGAGGCTCGCCTTTGGATCCTTTTTATATAAGTTGTGGGTAGCCACCATACTATATATAATACTAACCGCAATAATCAATACAGGTATGATGAACAAGATGGGCCATAAGCTGTTATCGAAATACAGTAATCCCATTACTAAAGCAAAAACGGCTCCCCAAATCAGCAACTTCTCGTAGCCCATACAGATCATCTCCTCCACGCAATACCTTAACATAAAGGTCACAAACATATATAAACTGAGAGGTTCTCGTAAATTAGTCATTCAAAACATCTGCATAGATTGTTTTAAAGCTTTTAATATCCTCATTTTGAACAAATATATCCATAAAGTAAAACATAAAAAACGATTTTTAAAATTTTGAATTGAATTATTCTCATCTAATACTGCGGCCCTCCAAGCTCCTCTTCAGCAATCCCATCCATTTATTTTCTCCATCGACTCCAATTCCCGCAGCTTCCGCAGGCGTTTTGCCTCCCAAGGCGGAATGAGGGCGGATGAAGTTATAGTAGATCTTGTTTCCTGGGAATATTGGGGTCTCCATCGTCTTTATTCCTCGCATAACCTTTTCTCGCTCTCTGAATGTCCCATGCATTCTCTCGATGGAGTTGTTTAATCCGCTCTGCAAAGCCACGTCTGCAATATGTTTGGTCGTCTGGTGATGATCGTAGAACTCTGAGATAAATGCGCCTTTATATCCCGGCAGACCATCTGTAACTATCAATCCTGGTTTCTTATCTGTAACTTTCCTCGCTTGCTGGAAAGTCTTCTTGGCGTTATCTCGCTCGCGGGTTTCCGCAATCATACTAACAAGTTGGAATCTGGTTTTCTTATCCATCATGTTCCAGAGCCATTTCCATTCTCCCTTAACCTTAATCTTCATCTCGTCGCCGTGCCAGATCTTGCCGACCTCTGGTTCCAGAGTTTCGATATATGCTCCCATAACCTCAGTGTACTCGCAGATCCAGCGGTAAACCGAAGCGTGCCCAACCTCAATCTCATGACATTGTTTTAGATGATCTGAGATCTTGCGCAAGGAGATGCCTTTGAAGTACAAATCGAGGGTGGTAGTTATGATCTTTGGGTTATACCACATACCCTCAAATCCCACGTTTGGTACAAACTTTCGCGCACAATCCTTACACTTGCAAACCTGCTTCTCGTTAGCCTTACCGTACTTGATTATATGAGCCGACCCGCAGAACGTGCAGGTTAGTTCCTCTGAGATAACAGCTATCTGTTCTGGTTGCGCGACAATCTTCGCCTCGTGATATTCCTGCAAATGCGCGGTTAATCTCTGCCAGAGGGTTACTGCGTTGATGTTAACAGACGACATGGCGGTACTGGTGATCAGGGCAGGAGCATCGCCAGTTATGGGCGTAGCCAGAAACAGTGTAGGTAGCCGTTCCGCTAGAGGATGGACTCTCGAAGGTGTTCTTTGATATCTGTTTTGGAGTTATGCCGTCCTCTATCATCTGGTGGCCTCGGTGAGACAGAGCCCTATAGGTGAGCAACTCATTCGAGCTGCGAGCTTATGGCAATATAACCGACATGAGATTGATAGGAGGTTAAATCAAGATAAAAAGGAAAATAAGGAACGATAGATGCAGTCGAAATGCCCCAAATCGGGGCCTATCTCACCATTCTATCGCCCTTTCCAGCAGTCGGACTCCAGCTCCTCCAGAGCCTCTATGAGCCCTTCCGCCGCCATTGCCAGGAAGTTCTGTCCCTTCTTTATGGTGGCTGGGGCGGGATTTCCCATGATCCCAGTTCCCATCAGGTGGCGGACATCCTTCATTATCAGGAATCTGGGCCTTGGGGGAAAATGCTCCTCTGGCAGTCCCTTGACCAGGTCTTTGCGAATGACCATCATCATCGAGGTCTCTATCTCTCCGGCATGCCCGTCATGTGGCGTCTCTGCTGCCTGAGGATCGATCAGATCGAACAGAGATACCAGGCTGACCCGGAATTCGCGTTCCTCCAATGCCATCTGGCAGGCCTCTTTTAGGGCGGACATATGCTGGCTCCCGGCATGGCCGGTTAGGATCAGGACATTTTCGAATCCGCTATCTGTAAATGATATCAGCACCTCTTTCACATATGAGCGCAGGGCATCATGCCCCACAGTGATGGTGCCGGGAAAGCCTCGGGTGCTGCGACAGACCCCGTAGTGGATGGGCGGAGCCAGGAATACCTCTCGCTTCTGGGCAACAGTGCGTGCCGTCTCCATGGCCTGGATGGTATCGGTGATCGTGGGGAGATGAGGGCCATGCTCCTCGGTCGCTCCCACGGGCAGGATCACCGTTCTGGTTACCTTCAGCCCCTCTTCGATCTCCGGCCAGCTCATCTCCTCCAAGAGCTTCATATGTTGATGCTCGCTCCTGCCAGAACATACTCCTCTGGGACCCTCAGACCGTAGACGACATTGCCTACGTATAGGGTGTAGTTCCCCCCCGCCTTGGTGTCAAATTGCGTCCCACCGGATATAGGGCCTTCAGTCGAATATGGCAGCACCAGGACAAACTGGCCATCTGAATTGCTCACATTTGATTGTCTGTACTCGAACATCCTGTTCTGATTGGTCTGGATGTCTATGGAGGCCATAACCGGAGTTCCTGCCGGAGCACTCCCTTTGACCACTGCACCCGGCACATTCTCGAAGATCTTGACCCACTTCTGGCCGCTGGAGGTGACTGGCGTCTCTGACTCATGCACCAGGCGGAAGTGCTGCAGGGCCTCTAAGGGTACGGGGGAAACTGCCGGGCTGGTGGAACCGATCTCTGCCATATATCCTTTCTCTTTGCTGGTTCGGACGAACTCCTCCAGTTCGG
>NZ_DAIK01000135.1:0-4548 GCF_002496085.1 Methanosaeta sp. UBA458
GGATGATGGGGTGGATGATGGGCTTGAGGAGGAGCTGGCGAGAGTTCTGAGGAGCACCACCGTCCAGGATGCATTAGACTTCTATCGGGCCTTCGATCTGGCGGGAGCAAGAGTAGTGCAGGTCGATGATTTCAGCCTGAAGGATCCGGACTGGGAAAGAAAGCTGATTGATGGCAACCAATCCCTTCTCGAACTGATGAGACTTTCCCTGGATCATGATATCGTTGCTCGCGAATGGGCCACGGACTTTGAGCGATCATTCCAGCTCGCCGGAAGGCTGCGGGAGATGGTATCCATATACGGCCTCAATGATGGCGTGGTCAGGACCTTCCTTGAAGCCCTAGCCGAGGTGCCAGACAGCCTTATATCCGCCAAGTTCGGAAGGGAAAGAGCGGTGGAAGTATCCCGTATGGCTGTAGATGCGCTCCTTGATTCCACCCTGAATAAGGCCAGGAAGATGGATTGCGAATTGAACAACAGGGATATGAATCCGGGCTCTACAGCAGACCTGATTGCGGCATCTTTATTTATCTCTCTTCTGAGGAGATTGCGGTTTTGATCATGTTCTATGGCAAAGAGGCTCTTGATGAGCTGGGAATACTGGAGGGCATAAACGAGATAATTGCCACCACAGAGACAGGTGGCAGAGTAAATGCTGCTCCTTTAGGAATTATCAGGAGTGAGGATAGCCTATATATCCGCTTATTTTTAGGAACTCACACCTATGAGAATATCCTCACCAGGAAATGGTTTGTGGCCAATGTCACCCACGATGCCTGGATCTTCGCGGAGACAGCTTTAGAGGACCTGCCCCAGGAGTACTTCACGCATTGCGATGGCCTGCCGATTCTAAAAGATACTGAGGCCTGGCTGCTATTCAAGTGCGATCCCTTCGCTTCGGATATCATAATCGCCAATATCGAGCCGGTAAAAGGGGAGCTATTGAGAAAGGACTTCCGGGCAGTCAACCGGGGAGCCAACCTGGTAGTAGAAGCAGCGGTAGCTGCCACCAGATATATGTCCCTTCGAAGCGATAATTATTTCGAGGAGTTGATGAAGACCCAGAGGATAATAAACCGCTGCGGCAACCCCAGAGAGAGAGAGGCGATGGAGAGGCTAATGGACCGGATCGATAACTTCGCCCATAAGAGATAGGCGATTAATGATAGAAATTCGATTTCTATGAGTACCCTTGAACGTTTGCCTGTAGGCTGTCAGAGCCTGGACCTCCTTCTGGGCGGAGGATTTGAGTCGGGCATAATCACTGAGCTCTATGGTGAATCGGGATCAGGGAAGAGCAACATCGTCCTGCAGCTGGCGGTGGCTGCGGTGGCCAGGGGCTTTCGGGTGATCTTCATCGATACGGAGGGCTTCTCCGCTGAGAGGTTCAAGCAGATTGCCGGACCTGGTGCTGCAGATATAGCGGCCAAGATAATGATCTTCGAGCCCATGAGCCTCGAGCAGCAGGCAATGGCCATCAGGGAGGCATCAAAGATCGCAGGAAGGGATCTGGGGCTGGTTATTCTTGATTCGGCGACGTCTCTTTACCGCATGCTCCTGGAGGCGGAGGACAGCCGGCCTGCCCGTCGAGCTCTGACCGTCCAGCTCTCGGAGCTGCAGGAGATCGCCCGGAGGCACAGGATTCCTGTGGTCATAACCAATCAGGTCTATACCGATATCGAGAGCAACTCCCTTCGGCCATTAGGCGGCACATATCTGGAGCACATGTGCAAAGCGATAATATTTCTAGAAAAGGCCGGAGAGGGCCTGCGGAGAGCACAGCTGATGAAGCACCGCTCCCTGCCGGAAAATAGAACTGCAGAGTTCCGTCTGACCGCCCGGGGCCTGGAGTAATAGCAGACAAGAGACGGCTAAAGGCGGGCCTTCATGACAAATGCTGCCTCTCCATCGGAGTAGTAAGAGGGACAGATGCCTCTTATCTGAAATCCCAGGTTGGAATAAAGAGATTGAGCCTTCCTGTTGCTGACTCTCACCTCAAGAGTAGCACCCAATGCTCCTAAATTGCGGAAGGACTTGAGGACGGCCAGCATCAGCCTCATGCCTATCCCTCTGCCCTGATATCGCGGCCTTATTGCCAGCCAGAAGACCCGACCTTCGAAGGGAGCATGCTTGAATCCCAGGACGAAGCCTGCCAGTTCCCCGTTCACCTTTGCGGCAAGTGTTGTGGCAGGATGGTACTCGTAAAAAGCGGCGAATATGTTCGGGTCATAGCCTCCAAAGACCTCTCGGTCGATCTCCAGAGCTGCATTTAAATCACTGGCACTCATTCTCCTTATGATCACCGCATCTTTCAGGACTGCTTCTTTTATGCCGTCATCATGCTGCCTTTCGAATAGCTCCTCTGGCCACATTATACCATTGCCTGAGATTTTTCAACGGAAATAGTTTATCCGAAGGAGGTGGCATCTGTTTGTAGAGGAGAGCGCCCACGGAACAGCTTCAATAAGGCAAACGAAGAATCGGATCTCAACTATTTCTGCTCCGGCCGTTGAGTGTTCTTCAGGCACACCGACGGGCCATGCGCTTTATGTACTTCGAGCTAGACTATGGCCGCGATGCCGCAGAAATCATGAAGTACAACAGGAACGGCCAGAATTCCCTGATGATGTTCAAGCTGGGAAGGAAAGGCAATTGGAGCAAAAGCTTCATAGTAATAATTACAGACTCAATCTTTGAGGAGCTGGGGATTTGAAGGACGAGGAGCGAAGTTATCGTGGGCAACTGCATGACGACGCATCTTTTCCGGTGGCAGCAGGACATAAAGAGATGCCAGAAAGCTATGCCGTGTTCATTGGTGAGATCAAAGAACGCATACAGAAGGAACGTTTGCGCGTGGTCATGTCCGCCAACTCCTCGATGGTGCTTCTTTATTGGGACATCGGGCGGACTATCATTGATCGTCAGGAAAAGGAAGGATGGGGGGCAAAGGTCATTGACCGGCTTTCAGCAGATCTGCGAGAGGCATTTCCTGACATGCAGGGGCTATCGCCAAGAAATCTGAAATACATGCGCGCATTTGCTGCTGCGTGGCCCGACCGGGAGATTGTGCAAGAGGTGCTTGCACAAATCACTTGGTATCATAATATTGCTCTTCTGGAAAAGGTAGCAGATTCACAAGTCCGCCTCTGGTATGCGAAGAAAGGACTGGAAGAAGGCTGGAGCCGCAGTGTACTGGTAATGCAGATCGAACGCAAGCTACATGACCGGCAGGGCAAGGCACTAAACAATTTTAACCTCACACTGCTGCCTGGCGATTCCGATATGGCTGCTCAGATATTCAAAGATCCATATCTGTTTGACTTCCTTGGAACTGCCGATCCACGCCGGGAGCGAGAAGTGGAAAAAGGGCTGATAGACCACATCCAGCGCTTTCTCCTGGAGCTTGGAGAAGGATTTGCCTTTGTGGGAAGACAGGTTCACCTCGAATTCGCAACTAAGGACTATTACCTTGACCTATTATTTTATCATCTGAAGTTGCGCTCCTACGTAGTGGTTGAATTGAAATCTGTTTCTTTTGATCCCGGATTTGTGGGAACTCTTAACATGTATCTTTCAGCGGTTGATGATTTGCTCCGCCACCCAGATGATAAACCAAGCATTGGACTCCTGTTATGCCGCAAAGGAAGCAGGATCGAGGTCGAATACGCCCTGCGTGGAATCCAAAAGCCGATGGGTGTTGCAGGCTGGGAGACAAAGCTTGTGAAGACTCTGCCTGAAGAGCTGCAGAGCAAACTGCCAAGCGTGGCCGAGATCGAGGCTGAACTGACCTGGGATGAAAATGAAGGGGCCTGACCTCATGGAAGAGGAACAATCCAGGGGGAGTGCGACCAGCTTCGAAGATCAAGAAATACTTCGAGGAGCTGGGGGTATGAGCTGGCCTCGCAAGAAGCTTGAGTTGCTTGCTGCTGATGAGCCTTACTCTTTTGTTGGGGGTCCGTTTGGCTCGAAACTTACTTCGCGTGATTATTCTGATCAAGGTATTCCTGTGATTCGGGGATCCAATCTAAACAACGGTCGTTTCCTAGATATGAACGAATTCGTTTACGTCTCCGATTCAAAAGTCCGCAAGGACCTATCCGGCAATCTTGCTAAACCAGGTGACTTAGTTTTCACACAGCGTGGTACCCTTGGCCAAGTAGCAATCATTCCAAAAGAAGGTATATCAGATCGATATGTTGTTTCCCAGAGTCAAATGAAGCTGACTGTTGACGACACCAAAGCAGACCAATTCTTTCTGTACTACTATTTTTCCAGCCGTGAAGTCATTGATAGGATTACGAATTTTACGTCCTCATCTGGTGTCCCCCATATCAATCTGACAGTGCTTCGCAATTTTGAGATTCCGGTTCCTCCACTTGAGATCCAGAAGTCAATCGCCTCCATCCTTTCCGCCTATGACGACCTGATCGAGAACAACCGGCGGCGCATACAGCTGCTGGAGCAGGCGGCGCGGCTACTCTACAAGGAGTGGTTCGTGCACCTGCGCTTCCCCGGCCATGAGCACGTCAGGGTTATGGACGGGGTGCC
>NZ_DAIK01000153.1:0-1284 GCF_002496085.1 Methanosaeta sp. UBA458
TTTAGGGCGGGGAGCAGTCACGTCCTGCATTCAGTAGCTCTGATAGGCGTAGATACCGGCAGCGGACGGCCAGTGATAGATGCCAACGGATCGTCGAGCGCCATCACATTGAGGGCCAATGGAACGAGGATTGAAGGCTTCAACCTGACCGGCTCAGGAGGATGCGGATGCGGAAATGCGGCATATTCATCGACTCTTCTGATAACATCATCCTGAATAATAACCTCTATAAGAATAGGTATGGCATTTACATTGAGGAAGGGGCGACGAACAATACCATCCATTCCAATGACTTCCTGGAAAACAGGGTCGCAGCAAACGATACTGTTGGCAACCGGTGGAGCATGGAGATGAAAGAGGAGGGGCTCATGGGACTGCTGAAGGGCGCAAAGATAATCGGAAATCATTATAGCGATTACGACGAGCCAGGCGAGGGCTGCAATGATACCAATTCGGACGGCTTTTGCGATGAGCCCCGGACGATAGGGAATGGGCCGGGGATCGACGAGCATCCGCTGGTCGCTCCCATAATAGCTGGTCAAAAGGAATCTTCATATACTTATTGATGATGAAGCAATACAGGTGATCTTTACGATCAATAATAAGCTTCTAGCCATAATTCTAGCAGCACTGAATCTGGCGCTGCTTGGTTGTGCTTACGGTTCTATTGACTCCTCTTTAAATGGCAGCATTCAGGCCCAGAGCGAGCCTCTGGACACCTCCGGGGCCCTGGCCCTCTCCGACCTGGATGAATGGCTGTTTTATGAGAACTATGACTATGGATTTGAGCTGATTTATCCGGCAGATTGGATCGAGCAGGAGGCCGAAGCCAATGATCAAGGAATGATCGTGGGCTTCCTGGCCCCTGGAGAGGATGTCGATAATCCGACGGTATATCTGTTGCTCCAGAACGAAGAGCTTCCCGCGGGGCAGGATGTAACCCTGGAAGTGTATAGCCAGGCAGCGTTGGGAGTTCTCAATGACATCATGCCAGATCTCCAGATCCTGACCGAGAGCGATATCACAATCAATGAAGTGCCGGCTCATGCCATAGTGTATAGCCTGGAAAGCGAGGGTGTGACATTCAGAGTCTTGGAGGCCTGGACTGTGATTGACGAGTATGCTTATATATTCACATATAAAGCTCCTGATGAGGTTTATGATCAGTTTGCCGAAGATGCCGCCGATATCATAGACTCCTTTGATGCTGACTTATTTGCTCGAATCCCTGAGAGCTCAGGACCATTGGAGGAAGCGGCTGAGAATGAGAGCCTGAATGAGACG
>NZ_DAIK01000153.1:1371-7321 GCF_002496085.1 Methanosaeta sp. UBA458
ATTCGCCATTGTTCTGGCGATGGCATTGGTATCCCTGGGCGGCGCCCAGCAGTCTCTGCCCGCCCAGAAGATCCTATCCCAGATTGCGGCTGGGCAGCCGGTCCATTACGATGGCATTGCCATCACCGGCGATCTCGATCTATCCACATTGCCCGGAGCACAGATCCCGGCAGCATTCGCACTTTTCAACTGCACCATCCCCGACGCCTCCTTTGAGGGAATTACATTTGCAGAGGATGCCTTCTTCTGGGGAAGCTCCTTTGGCAATGCCAGCTTCCAGGGGGCCACATTCCTGGGCCGGGCGGACTTTGCCAATACCTCTTTCCGCCAGGCCAGCTTCGCAGGCTGCACCTTCTATCAGCCGGCGCTCTTCGGTGGAGCGCTGTTTGAGAACGATTTGAGCTTTGAGGATACCGCCTTCGGCCTGGATGCCTCCTTCCATGACGTCCGCTTTCTGGGGAGGGTGGACTTCAACTACTCCGATTTCGATTCCTATTCCTACTTCGCAGCAGCAGAGTTCTCAGAAGATGCCTTCTTCTCCGATGTCGACCTTTCCGCTACCTCGGACTTCTCTGCTGCCACATTCTCCGGCCAGGCCAACTTCATCCGCTCCCGCCTGAATGAGCCCTATTTCGGAGATGTCCTATTCTCCGGTCCAGCCCAGTTTGGCATGGCTCGTTTTTCCGGCCTCACCTCATTTGGCGGGGCGGTATTCGCCGATGAGGCGGGCTTCGGCCTGGCCAGATTTTCCGATGCCGCCTACTTCTCCGGTGCCCACTTTCAGGACCTGGCCCTCTTCGGCCTGGCCAGGTTCGAGGACATCGTAACCTTCCAGGATACCCGGTTCGATGGCGACCTCAACTTCAAATCCGGATCCATCACCTCTCTGCTCTTCGACGAGGCAGAGCTAAAAGAGGGCTCCCGCATCATCCTAAACGATACTGAGATCAACCTCTTCCGGGCTCACTGGAAGGAGATCCAGGATCATGTGGCCTGGCAGCCGGGAGCATACCTGGCCCTGGTGGAGAACTACCGCCGGCTGGGCTGGCTGGAAGATGAGGACGACTGCTACTACCAGTATCGAAAGCTCGATCAGGCCAGCAAGGGCTGGGGCTGGTCAAAGATCATAGATATCCTGGCCTGGCTCTCCTGCGGCTATGGAGTGCGGCCAAGCTATGCCGTGGTATGGTCTTTGGTTACTATTCTGATCTTCGGCCTGGTCTTCTGGATAGGGGACGGCATCCGTCGCTCGTCCAAACCCCTGAGCGGGCCGGTGGAGAAAGACAGCATCCCCGAGCGGGCTACATTGCGAAATGCACTCTTTTTCAGCACCATGATCTTCCTCTCCCAGGGCCCCATCGACTTTCTGCCCGTGGGCAGGCACAGGTACTATGTGATGCTGGAGATGATATTGGGCTGGCTGCTCTTGGCGCTGTTTTTGGTAACCTTAGGAAAGGTGATGATTCGATAGCTTTGGGGTGCTGCAATGGGTCAGACCGAATCGATCCAAAAGATGGCTCCTCACTATTTAAAATGGGTGAACTTGAATCGCAAATTCTCTGTGTCTCAGTGACTCTGTGGTGAGCTGCTATGCTCTGACCCAACCACAGAGGCGCAGAGGAACAGAGACTATAACCGCTGCCGGGCCTGACCCACATAATTCACCGAAGAGCCCAAAAGATGTTCGAGCATGGCAAATCCAGCTCATGTTACATTTCCAGCCGCCTCGCATTTATAGCTACTATCACCGTGCTGGCGCTCATGAGAATAGCCCCGATGGCGGGACTGAGAATTATGTCATAGCCGTAGAGGACGCCTGCGGCCAGAGGGATGGCCAGTGCGTTATAGCCCGTTGCCCATATCAGGTTCTGGAACATCTTGCTGTAAGTCCTTTTCGACAGGCGGATGATATTTGCCATATCCCTGGGATCGTTCCTGACCAGCACTATGTCCGCCGATTCAATGGCTACATCAGTGCCCGCTCCGATGGCAATCCCCACATCAGCCTGCGCCAGGGCAGGTGCATCATTCACCCCGTCTCCAACCATAGCCACAATGTATTCCCTCTGAACATTCCTTATGGCCTGAGCCTTTTCATGGGGCAATACTTCTGCAAAAAAGTCGTCCAAGCCCAGATCCTCCGCCACCCATCGGGCGACGAATCGATTGTCTCCGGTGAGCATCATGCAGTTGATGTTCATCGACCTGAGCTCTTCGATTGCCTCTCTGGATTCTTTTCTTATCACATCGGCCAGGGCTACGGCCCCGACAAGCCGATCCTCTTCCAGTAAAAAGACGACTGTCTTCCCCTGCTCCGCCAGCCTGTTCACTCTATCATCATCTAGCTTGATGTTGTTCTCTCTCAGGTAACCTGGGCTTGCCACCATCCAGCTCCTTCCCTGAATCTGACCTTCAATCCCTTTTCCGGGAATTGACTTAAATCCCTGGATGGGAATGAGATCAATGCCCATTTCTTTTGAGCCTTCTGCAATTCCTGCTGCTATGGAGTGCTCCGAGTTTGCTTCCAGAGATGCGGCCATTCTCAAAACCTCGGTCTCATTCAGGCCGGCAAGTGGTATGATATCGGTGACCCCAAATCGGCCTTCGGTCAGAGTCCCCGTCTTGTCGAATACCACCGCCTGGATGTCTCTGGCCCTCTCAAAAGCGGATCTATCCCGGATCAATAGACCTGATTTCGCAGCCAGTGAGGTTGAGACTGCAACCACAAGAGGAACTGCCAGCCCCAGAGCATGGGGACAGGATATGACCATCACTGTGACTGCTCTCTCAATGGCAAAAGCCGAGTCTTTGCTGAAGTTGAGCCAGGCGGCAAATGTGATAGCTCCGACGCTCAGAGATATTATGGTAAGCCATCGAGCGGCATTGTCTGCCAGGTCCTGAGTCCTGGATTTGCTCTCCTGAGCCTGCCTGACAAGCTCGATGATCTGACTGAGGTAGGTCTCGGATCCGATCTTCTTAACTTCTATCGATATCGAGCCCTCGCCATTGATGGACCCGCCTATCACGTCGTCTCCCGCTCTTTTCCTGACCGGCCTGGATTCGCCTGTGAGCATGGACTCATTTACGCTTGTCTCTCCCTCGATCACCGTTCCGTCGATGGGTATCTTCTCCCCGGGTTTGACCAGGACTCGGTCTCCCGGCTTAAGAGATTCGACCTTGACCTCCACCGTCTGGCCATCTTTTATCAAGTGGGCTTCCGAGGGCATGATCTTGACCAGCTCCTCTAAGGCTCGGGAAGCTCCGAGGATTGAACGCATCTCAATCCAGTGGCCAAAAAGCATGATATCGATCAGCGTGGCCAGCTCCCAGAAGAAGGTCTCGCCCATAAGGCCAAAGACGACCGCCGAACTGTAAAAATAAGCTGCACTTATGGCGGTGGCGATGAGAGTCATCATCCCTATATTTTTATCCTTGACTTCTTTGAAAAATCCTTTCAGAAAGGGATAGCCACCATAAAAATAAACCAATGATGAGAGCAGGAACACCACATAAAGGGAGCCCGGAAACTGCAATTCGAACCGGAATAATTCCTGGATAAAAGAAGAGAGGAGCAGGATTGGTATCGTTATAATCAGAGAAATTATGAATCGTCTTTTAAAATCCTCGGTTTTATGGCCTTCATGTCTGCCACGGTGTCTCTTGCTGGATTTGTCCGGATGCCGGGCCATGCCCATTTGGTGATTCTCATGCATTTCGCCTGCATCATCCGTCTTATGGCCTTTGGCCGTGCCATGCATCCCATGTATGTTATGCTCCATTCCCCTATTCGGCGACTTGGGCCTCTTGCTCTCTTCCGCCACCTCTAATCCCACCAGTACGATATATTAATGGACGGCAATGGATTTAACTCTTCGTAAAGAGAATTCCTATTCCGATGGTTTGTTCTGGAGACGGTGTTTATGCTAGATTTAGCGATAATGGGCACTGGTCGACAAAGAGGACCCGCAAACTACCTAAGTTTCAAATTACCAAAAAAAGTATAAATCAGCTAATTAAATTCTTGCTCCATGAAATATAGCCCTCTGGGTATAAAAGATCATTTTAAAAAAGTCGACGACAGAACAGTTGGGATTTCCGATCTGCCACTAAAATTTCAGGGCTCTACAGTTACTATCGATTTTGATGATGTTGGCACATATAAGGGACCCTTTGTTGTCAAATGTTTTTTGGCTTCCGAGTTCCTTATATATTTTAATGATACTGAACACCACGTTAACCCCTGGGAAGGTTTTTCCCATTTGCTTTTCCATGAGCATTGCGACCATCGATTAAATGAAATCTCGTTTGAGTATCGTTATCCTGATGTTAATGCCGATTTGCACCAGGCCACTGTAGAGTTGAAGAGCATAGAAGGCTTGCTTCGAAGCATCGTTATGACAATACCCGAAGATAATATAGATTCCGCTCTCGATATTGCTCATAAGACGTTTATTGGAATTCTTGATGCGATATGCCTCCGAAAAAGAATACCAATTCAAATACAACGTATAGAGGTTTTGACAAAAAAAGGGCGAATGCAGCGATCTTATACAACAATGCCATACATGCCAGTTGAGCTTGATGTGGATGACATAATTACTGTCAATTACATTCCGCAAGTATTGCGTCCTTGTCTAACGCTTTATAGAGAAGCAATTAACTCATGCAATCCATACTATAGATTATTATGTCTTTTTAGAATAAGCGAGCGTTTAAGAGAAATACAAAATGAAAACGTGATGAAATTGAAGCAAGATTTAAGCTTCAAAAGGCCATCCATTACGATACCGGATAATGATCTTACTAGAATATTTTTCAAAAGGTTTATTGGCAAAAGCTTAAATAATTTTCTAGAGAACCACGTAAAGACCGAATATAGAAATAATATATCGCATTTGGGCTTAAGGAAGGGCAGCTTTGACGCATATGGAAATATGAAATTACCTCCCGCAGATAACAAGATTAATAGCTCAGTTGAAGCAACCAATGCAGTCCTTATAGATGCCATTAATGTGGCTATCAAAGAAGAAATCACCATAATGAAAAAATATAATCTAGCGTAAAAGAACGAGAGGATCGATCAATTAATCTTTCTCCAGAACTGTCACCGGAGCCTATGTATTTTGGCTGCCGTTCCCGAGGGGATGTCGCAGCAGGAGAGCTCGCAAGTCGTCAATCTGATGATCGATGTGAGCGGATCCGCAACTCCTACAGAGGAGCAATCGGCAGACGACAGGGACAATATCGCCAACGTGTACAACTCGATGATCAAGGATAAAATACCATCAACCATGTTCTTGACCCAGGACGTTTCCGCATCCAGTCTGGTTTTGTATCTAACCCAGCTGGGCCTTTATGGGAATATCGAGTTTGGCATGGCGGGAAATCATTCGGATGAAAAATTGAGCACAATGCCATATAAGGAACAGCGGGCAATACTTGAGAGCTCCTATAGTTATGCGAGTGCGGCTCATGTATGCGGCAAGAACGAAAAGCCCATTCGGGGATACAAGCCGTTGTCCTTTGATCAGAACGAGGACACCTACAAGGCACTGGACGATCTGGGCATCGAGTATAATGCCGGCTTCCAGGCAGGGATCATTTATGCTCCCGGCCATGAGGACGATGTCTGGCCCTATCCGGTTGAAGGCCACGATTTCTATGCTGTGCCAACAAGCAGCTATACGGTATCTGACGGTTTGATGCCTCTTCAGGACAGCTACTTTAGGGATATGGGTCTGGGGGCCGATGAGTGGTATGATGCTCTTGCCGCCAAGTTCAATGAGATCAAGGGCCAGGACGAGCCCCTGGTGATAAGCCTGACCACATCCATATCGGGAAACGGTGATTATCTGGATGCCCTGAAGAGGTTCATCGAGTTGGCCAAATCGGAGAATGCCGCATTTGTCAACACCACGCAGCTCGTGGACATGACCCGAGCAGGAGTGGA
>NZ_DAIK01000153.1:7388-8090 GCF_002496085.1 Methanosaeta sp. UBA458
TGCGAAGAGAAGAAGAGCGCCGGGATTGATGACGATATGAATATTGGCAATGCGAGCGCCAGCAACGAGACGATCACAATATTTGTGGATATGTATAATTCAACCTCATCGAGCTGATCTGGGAGATGAGGATTGGATTTCATATCAAATTTTACATTTTTTTGCATTAGGGATAAATCGATTTTGGCTCCTCTCGCTATTTGGCATGGGTGAACTTTGAATCGGAAAAACTCTATGTCTTTTGTGCCTTGGTGGTGAACCGCTATGCTTTGACCCAACCACAGAGGCGCAGAGGAACAGAGACGATAACCGCGGCCGTGCCTGACTCACATAATTCAGCGAAGAGCCATTAACCACAAAGCTCACAAAGGACACAAAGCCCGCACAAAAGGTTTTTCGGGCTATCAAGAATTGGACTAACCTTTGCGAGTCCTTTGTGATCTTTGTGCTCTTTGTGGTTAAAATCCGTTATTTGTAATCCAATCAAACCGACCTACTCCACCTCATAGATCTTTTCTGCCAGATCGCAGATCCTCTCCCAGTCGTAGCCCTGCGCCAGCTTCAGGCAGGGCCCACGCATCCTCGGGCTCTCTTGAAGTGCCAAAAGGAGGCCTTCTGCCAGATCCTCGGGCGCGGGCGGGCAGATAAATCCGGTATTTTCTGTGACCAGATCCATCACCGCATTCATCCTGTGCTCGACAG
>NZ_DAIK01000098.1:0-5184 GCF_002496085.1 Methanosaeta sp. UBA458
GCCTGGGAGCATTAGCTGCCCTAATTAGCATGCGCTATATCAAGTCCGATGATCCGCAAAGAAAAGGGGAATAAGATCAGGCTCTTAGCTGAATTATGTGGGTGAGTTAAGGCAGAGAATATGGCCTTTTGTTCCTCTGCGCCTCTGTGGTTGGGTCAGAGCATCGCGGTTCACCACAGAGGCGAA
Source organism: Methanosaeta sp. UBA458 (assembly GCF_002496085.1). Taxonomy (NCBI): domain Archaea; kingdom Methanobacteriati; phylum Methanobacteriota; class Methanomicrobia; order Methanotrichales; family Methanotrichaceae; genus Methanothrix; species Methanosaeta sp. UBA458. Next base: position 187 of record NZ_DAIK01000098.1, read on the forward strand.
AAGATACAGAGAGTTTCCGATTCAATTTCACCCATGCAAAATAGCGAGGAGCCTTTTCTTTTTGCCAAAGTCGCTCCTGCCTGACCCATTTCGCTTGAAATTCTTGAAATAAATGTATGCCGCCGCCAGGATGAGAATAATGAGAATGCCAGCAAAAAAGAGCATCCATGCCTCAAGATGAGAGTCCTCTTCTACCATCACCAGGAGAGCAATATCCTCCCGCCTCTCGCTACCCTTGCCTATCTGGTCCATATCCTCCCCGGGTGGTGAAATCCGGTAAGAGATACTGCAGGGAAGGGGAGCGTATCCGGACGTGGTATTGCCCTCGGTGAGAACCATGAGTTCAAAGGATGCCTCAGATCCCGCCTCGAGGTCCTTATAGTTTTGTTTTTCATCCGATTCATTTACCAATTCATCCCCTGCCCGGAGGAATGGCGAATTGGCTCTTGCCTCCAGCCGGAGGTCAATGGCGGCCTCGTCTCCCTCGTTGGCCACCACAACCTCAAGCTCAGTTGCCTCCCCCGGCCTTGCCGCTCCTTTGATCTCCGGTATCATTATCTTCGGCCCGAGGACCACCTTGACCGGCAAAGGCAGCTCTTCGGATAGATCCTCATAGACAAATATGATATCGGGCGCTATGTCCTCGTTGGAGGTCGAAACCCTCTCCAGACGAGAATAGCTCAGCCTGAGCCTGGCGGGATAGATGCCCACCTCTGCCCCCTCAGCCAGGGCCATGAACTCCACCGTGGTGTTCTCTCCCGGTCCCAGGGAGCCTGCCATCTGGGGTCCGGACAAAACCCTCACCCTCTCGTCATCGCTAACAAGCTCTGCTGTAATGCCCCTGGCTCTTGCCGGATCAAGATCCACCTCTTGGTACTCTTGTGGCTCGGGGGCTTGTCCAGTAGCATTGTTATGCAGCAGGACGTACAATGTCGAAGGGCCATTTGTATCCAGCCTGCCATTGACCGAGGAGATAGCCAGATCGGGACGCCCGTTCTTCCCGTCCTCTGCAGAAACGGAATATGAAAAAGAGACAGCAGCCAGGAGGAAAAAGAAGAGAATAACGGCGGATATTATCCTCGAAATCGATACATTCCCTGGCCCTTTCATCGAACTATTGGAGGTTTTTATATCTTTTTATATTTGCTGGCTCCCTTTCAGCTTTCAGTTGAATAGCCTCCTCTTGTGATCAGTCTTTTGAAGGTTTCTCTAAGGATGCCGCCTCTTCCGCCTTGAGCCCTTTGTGCACCACCCCGCAGATCCTTCTGGTGATCAGCTCGGGATCCTGGTGCTGGAAGACGTTTCTCCCAATGGCGACCCCACGCGCTCCTGAGACTATAGCCCCTTCCACCATCAGGAGGAGGTCCAGTTCCGTCTCCACCTTGGGGCCGCCTGCGATCACCACAGGAACCGGGCAGCTATCGACCACACTGGCAAAGCTATCCGGATCTCCGGAGTAATTGGTCTTGACGATATCCGCCCCCAGCTCCGCACCCACCCGGGCGGCATGGGCGATGCTCTCCGCTGAATATTCGTCCTTGATCTTCCTTCCCCGGGGATACATCATCGCCAGGAGAGGCATGCCCCATTCCTGGCAGTGGCGGGATATCTCGCCCAGCGTGCAGAGCATTCTGCTCTCATCCTCTGCACCCACATTGACGTGAATGCTAACCGCATCCGCTCCGATCTTTAAAGCCTCCTCCACCGTCGCCACCAGGACCTTGTTGTTCGGATCAGGTCCCAGAGCGGTGGAGGCGGAAAGGTGGATTATCAGGCCGAGATCACGGCCATAGCCTCGATGGCCGAAGGTGGCCGCGCCCTTGTGAACCACGGCAGCATCCGCTCCCCCCCGAGCTACGGCATCGGCGATGTTCTTGACGCTCTTGATTCCCTTGATGGGTCCAACGGTAACCCCGTGATCCATGGGTATTATGACTGCGTTTCCGGTACTACGGTTGAATATCCTCTCCATGCGAATCGATGTTCCTCTCAATCTCGGCAACTCCTAAGTCTTGGCTTATTCAGCATTTTTGTTTGATGCACATTTTAGTACATTATAGTATATTACATTGCTACAATGAGCAATATTGTGTATTTATAGTTTCTGTTAAGGATTTGGGAGGATGATCTGGCGATGATCAATGGAAGGGGAGAGGAGGAGGAGCAAAGGCGAAAGGCAGGGGTGGGCAAAGGATTAGCAAGCCTGAAATAGTGGAAAAAATCCATACCTTCTGAGTGATTTGGATGGGTTTGGGTGTATCTGGTCAAAAGCAGCAGCGAGAGATTGCAGGAACTGCTTTTTTCATATCCCTGCTGGCAGCCACTTCTCTGATTATCCTATTTGGCACTGCACTGGCAGGCACGGAGACAGGGGAGTTCTGTCCCGACTGCCCGGACTGGACGAACCTGGATGGCTGGTATGCCCAGAAGGAATCCTATGAGAACAGCATGCTGAGCCCAAGTCCTCCTGTCGAGCAGAACATGCCGAATTCACAAGCCCAGGCCGAATCGAATACCATTGAAGATAAGTCTGCCGATTATCCTGTAGCTTCGATCCTCACCCGGGCGAATTTGATCGAAAGCGATCGAGTTATCCTGGATGTGCGCTCTATTCAAGAGTACCAGGAGGGGCATATCCCAGGCGCTCGCAACCTTTACTGGAAGGACCTGCAAAAGGATGGAGTCCTGGATCCGATCCTGGCCCAGGAGGCTCTGGGCCGGGCGGGGATAATCGCAAGCGATCGGCTCCTCATCTATGGCGATTCCAGCGATCATGGTGCACCCTTTGTCTTCTGGGCCCTCTCATACCTGGGGCATGATGACATCAGCCTACTTGACGGAGGAATTGATGCCGCCCTGAATGCAGGATTGGATCTGAGCGCAAATGCACCGTCTATTGCGCCTACCAACTACACCAGCCACGTGGTGCCGGGCCTCCTGGTAACCCCCGAGAGTCTTGATGGCCTGCTTGGGCTATCCGATGTCAGCATTCTGGATGCACGGGACTTTTCTGAATACGGCAAGAACAGGATCACCAATGAGGCCATGCCCCTGAGCCTGGATAGGATCTATAAAGATTCAGGGATTAAAGATGCCAGCATCCTGGAGGATCTATTCGGCAGCCGGCTGGATGAGTCCGGGACCGCCGTGGTCTACGGGACGCCAGAGGCCTACAGCCTCTTTTTCAGCCTGCGGCTCATGGGCTACAATGCCACCCTGCTGGTGGGCGACTGGTGGAAGGAGACCAGGTGGGCAGTTAGCAATGTGAAATAATCCAGCCGAAAAAAAGGGCTGGCTGCCTAGATTGCCAAAGATAAAATATCGGGTTTGCTAAAATGCAATATCAGATGTATCCCATGATGGCGGAAAACGGGATCTCTGTCTGGCAGATTCAGCTGGCCACCGCCATGGGCGAAGATGAGCGAGAACAGGGATTTGCTCTTGGACCCGTCCAGAATACCAGAGATCTCGAGCTTCATCCGCAGGACGCGAGGCCTTAGAGGGCAACTTCGCCCAAAAATAAAAATTATAAAAGAAAAAGCATTTTCATCTGGTGTATCCAAGTTTGCCTGCTACAAAGATCGATAGGCTTGCATTGTAGGCATCGCCTTCTGCCTTCTGCATCTCTCCCCTGCCCAGCCAGGCTTCACCATAATTTGGATGCAGCTCTATGGCCTTTTCGTATGCCTCCAGGGCTTCTCTGTTCCTTCCCTGAAGAGACAGCGCGTCGCCCATGCCGATCCAGGCTTTTGCAGCCGAAATCCGTCCAGGTATGCTGGAGGCTGCATGCTTGATGGTCCCATTATAGGAATCTACTGCGGCATTGTATTCGCCCAGCTTCTGCAGTGCATTGCCCTTTTCCAGCCAAACTGCAGCATCCTTGGAGTTGTCCTGCAAGATCTTGTCTAAGGTATCAATGGCCATCTGGAAGGCAGATCTGGCCTCATCTTCCCGGCCTGCGTTATTCAGAAGATCTCCCTTATCCATCCAGAGCGCGGCCAAGTCTTTGGCATCCTTGCTCGGCGTCAGGCGAATGGCCTCCTCGTAGGCCTGCAAAGACTCATTATACCTCTTCACCTCTGCGAGCTGGCGGGCCTTGCCGTTCCAGGCATCGGCATCCTGCGGGTCCAGCTTGAGAACAACATCGTAGGCCGTCAATGATTCGTTGTGCATGCCCTGCTTTGCCAGGTCATTGCCTTTCAGGCTCCAAGCTCTCTTATTCTGTGGGTAGCGCGTTGTGACATTATCAAGGACTATCAGGGCCTCCTTTATCTGACCGGCTGCATGGAGGACAGATACCTTGGCCAGACTCCAGGCCTGTATATCTTCAGCATTTTCTGCAGGTATCAACTCAATGGCTCTTTCCAGGTCCTGCAGGGATTCGTTGTACTTTCCAGTCAAGCCGAGGAACTCTCCTTTTCTTCCCCATGCCATATAGTCCTGAGGATCGATCTCTGTTACCTTATTGTATGCCTGCAGTGCCTCTTCCCATTGACCAAGATTTGCCAGGGTGTCGGCCTTGCCCTTCCAGAGTTTGGCATTTTCTGGATCTTTCTTGATGCTCTCGTTGAAGGCTGCCCAAGCCTCGACATAAGCCTGCTTAACCTCCTTTTGCCTGCCAAGGCCGCTCAATGCTATGGCTTTATCCTGCCAGGCAAATGCTTCCATCGGATTCGTCTTGAGGGTCTCTTCCGAGATGGCAAGCGCCTTTTCATAAACCGAGAGCGATTCGTTCTCCCTGCCCATGCTTCCGAGGTCTGATGCCTTGCGCAGAAGTGCAGTCACATTTTTTGGGTCCAGCTTCAAAACCTCATCGTATGCCTGAAGGGCTTCTTCGTGCATGCCCTTATGGCCAAGGTCTCTGGCTTGATTCATCCAGTAATCTGCAGTATTATCTTGCGCGCCCTCGCACGTGAGCAATAAAATTAAACCTGTGAGAATCAGAGTGAAGCATGAATTGCTGATCCATTTTGTCTTATTCCTCAAACCATTTGCGTC
>NZ_DAIK01000115.1:0-8831 GCF_002496085.1 Methanosaeta sp. UBA458
GGTGCTAAATCGAAACCCTCCTATGATGCGGGGTCATAGCTTTGGCAATGTGAGCAACAAAGAACTTTATGCAGTCCTAAAAAGTGAATGGGAAAGAATAGATAACTTCTGGGAATTAAATTTAGATAAAATAGAAAAATGCTGCAGTTGTGAATTTAGATATTCGTGTGCAGATTGCAGATCTTTAGAAGAGAGCTTAACAGGAAAATTAGATGGAAAAATGCTCTGTAATTATGACCCAAGCGAGGGAAAGTGGTCATAATGGGAATAATTTTGAATCCACATTCCTATGAAAAAACCGAATTGCATATCGGTTTTTTCATTCTTCGGTCATGAGCCCTCGTCCTGGCTCATGAGGTTTCCGCACTTTCAATTCATCCCATAATAATTTTCGCTTCCTCTGCCCATCAGGCTAGAATTGTGATCTGCGTACCTGTCAGATTGACGCTGACTTTGATTATCGTCCCACCTGATGTAACAACCGCCTAAATTACCCCCATAAAGATCTCGAAGACCCATGTCAATGGCGGTCTAAAAGTGTCCAATAGTGGCGGGATAAAATTGTCCACCTGCCAATTCCCTGGATTGAAACCCAGGGGTCATGTGGATGATAGATATGGAGGAGTTCCTCACGTTGCGAGATTTATTCAACGAAGAATTGAGCATCAGCGAGATCGCCAGACAGACTGGACACAGCCGGGTGACGGTGCGGAAGTATCTGAACTCACAGGTTCCCCCATTACCCCAGAAGCGATCCAAAAAGCCGAGCAAACTGGATGGTCACAGGGAATACATAATTGATAGACTCAAAGAGTTCCCTCTTTCTGCTAGCCGTATTTATCGTGAGATCCAAGATAGGGGATTCACGGGGAAGTATACAATTGTAAAGGATTTCGTGCGTGAAGTCCGGCCTGAGATTGGAGTTCCGGCGATATACCGCTACGAGACCAAACCAGGAGTTCAGGCTCAAGTTGACTGGGCAGAATGTGGTTACATCGATATCGATGGGGAGAAAAGGAGACTCTACTGTTTCACCATGGTTCTCGGTTATTCGCGAATGAGATATGCCGAATTTACTCTGCGAATAGACGTTTATACCCTTATCCAGTGCCACATAAATGCGTTTGGGTATTTTGGAGGTTATCCCCAAGAGCTTCTATATGATAACATAACGCAAATCGTGAAGAAGCGAGCCCCAAAATCATCGGATTCCACCTGGAATTCTCATTTCCAGGACTTCTTCGAGCACTACGGTTTCATTCCCCGGTTGTGTCGTCCCTATCGACCTCAGACCAAAGGGAAAATAGAGAGGACTGTGGGGTTCGTGAAGAAGGACTTCTTCATGGGAGGCAGGTTCACTTCGTTCACTGATCTCAACTCCCAGCTTCAGAAATGGCTGTCCAGAGTAAACTCGATACCTAACGGCACAACCCATGAGATTCCGATTGAACGTTTTAGGCAGGAAGGTCTCCAGGAGATCGGAAATGCTCCATCCTATCATAATCGCAGAGATGAGAGCCGAAAGATTTCCAGGGACTCATTCGTCTCTTACCTGGGCAACCTCTATTCTGTTCCATATCGATACGCTGGGATGACCGCACGATTGCAGATTTCTGACTTGACCTTTAAGATAATTGTTGGATCTGATGAGACCTGCACTCACGAGATTCAACCTGGTCATGGAAAAGTGATGCGAGTCAAAGAGCACTTCAAAGGGCTTCTGAGTGAGATCCTGAAGCAGAACTGCACGCTCCGAGATAGTAATCCGTCAATTCTTAAGTTTGTGGACACAGATGTCGAGCATCGACCGCTTTCTGTTTATGATCGACTTGGTGAGGGAGATAGCAGATGACAAATTTCGAATACGAAAGACTTCATCATAATCTTAAGCTCCTGAAACTGGGGACCTTTGAGTCGGTTCTCGACAACTATCTGGAGATCGCCGCTAAAGAGAAGAAATCAACTATCGAGATCCTCGATTATCTGGTGGACCGGGAATTAAGAAGCAAGGAGTCTCGGTCTTTGGCTCTCAGAACGCGAAAGGCGGGCTTTCCTATGGAGAAGAGGCTAGATGATTTCGATTTTGAATTTCAGCCGTCTCTGGATAAGAGTGTCATCAATGAGATCGCATCTCTAAAGTTATCCATAATGCAGAGAACGTGGTCTTGCTAGGTCCGCCTGGTGTGGGAAAGACCCATCTTGCCATCGCCTTAGGAATTGAAGCTGTCAGGGGCGGGATTCAGAGTTCAATTCGCCAACGCTTCAGCTCTGATCGAGCGTCTTGCAAAAGCTGACCGAGAGAAGAGACTTGAAGAGATGATTAGGGAACTATCGAGGTTTCAGCTTATCATTATTGATGAGATGGGTTATCTGCCGTTTGATGACTTTGGCGCTCACTGCTTCTTTCAGCTCGTTTCCAGGCGATATGAAAGAGCTTCGATTATCTTCACCTCAAACAAGTCCTATGGCGAATGGGAGACATCTTCAAAGATCATGTCATTGCAGCGGCTATTCTTGATAGGATTCTCCATCATTGCACTACTGTCAATATAAAAGGCGATAGCTATCGACTTAAGGATCGCAAGAGGCAGGGGATAATTCCTCAGAGCTTTTCAGGATAAGGTGCGTTGAGATATGGCTGGGCAGAAGACTTAAGTAGAACTGGACAGTTTTATTCCGCCATAATTGGACAGTTTTATCCCGGCGTTGACACCCAGCGCATAGTTGGCCGCTGCGTGGGCTTATTGAGTTGATTGGGAACTGTCAGTCCCGATTCCTTGAGCCTCTCCCTGAGCCGCTACTCTGCAAAAGAGTAAATCAGAAGGCTGAGGGCCATGATCATGCATAGCGCTTCTATCCTTCCCTCCTTCTTCAGATAAACTTCAGAAACATGAAAGCACTTATCCTTCAGGAAACGAAAACCGCGCTCAACGGTCTGCTGCCCTTTATAATATCTGAGCATGGTCTCAGGATCAAGATCGGTATCGTTGCTGATAAATACAAATCTTCCCAGCTTCTTGCGTTCATCGTTTAGAGCCTCGCTCGTTCAGATCGATCTGAGCCTCAATTTTGAAGCGGACCTTAACGGGGCTCATCCTTTTTTGGCCTGCCCCGTCGCTTCTCAACCTTTTCAGCTACCGACAATACATTTAGGTTCTTGATCAGGTGATGAAAATGTGTAGATGTCCAGATTGTTACCTCTTTTTCAGCATCAGGGACACATGCGAACTTTATGCCCATGTGCTTCGTGAGGTCTTTTCAGCCAGTATCGTCTCCTTTTGGATCTTCCTTCGAAGGTCTGTTCGTCCCTCTTTTGCTTTTCTTCAGACCATACAACAACAGCACGCTGAGGAACGCCGCCATAATTCAGATCAGAAACATGGAAAGCATATCGAGGATCCGTGCCTTGGGTAAAATCCAGTTCTGCATCAAGAAGCCGTTCGATGTCATCCAATGTCTCCGGCGCACGAGTGATCCATTGCATATCTGTTCCCAAAAGTTTGATGTTGTCCTCTGTATACAAAGCGCTATCCACGATCCAGTATCTATTGTCGTCTAAATTGATCGCTTGCTGTGTTTTTTGGATCATCTTGATTAGGCTTTTCTTATCTGATTCGTTTCCTGAGAACGCCTCGGTAAAAAATGGTAACCCAAACTGGTTTGTTACTAAACCGAGAACGAAACGCTTCAGATCCGTTCTGCCATCTTTGGCATGACCAAAGGTGATCCTTATCGAATCCGTACTATCCGGCGCATCATTTTCGTACTTGCCATGAACGCTGAAGTTCGTCGTATCAACATGGATCAGCTGTGTTCCTAAAGGATGAGTCTTCATGATCTGCAAAGTGATCTCATTGAATAGTTCAGTTCAGTCACGCCGTATTCATAAATCGTATCAAGTGTCCTGCCAACTACATCGTCGTTGAGAGCAGAGGGAGGTGACGCCTTCTCCAAGCAGCTTTTCTGTTGGAATCGTCATGAAGAAGTTGGGAAACAGGTATAACCTTTGGTGAGTGAATCCTAAGCTGTTGAGAATCATAGCTTTAGTTGTTATCGAATGAGGCAGGTTCTTGGAACCCTGTTTTGGCAGGGCCCTATCTATCACTTCAGCAATTTTCAAGTCGTCAAAATTCCAGCCACGATTCCAAGATGACCTATATTGTACGATTGGATGCCTGCATCCACACTACATCCCTGCGGAAGAGCATAGTGGATATTTATTTAAAAATGTTTCTGATAATAAGAGGAGAAATTCAGAAACCACGAGCCAAAAGTGCGGAACGTAGGTTGAACATCATCTAAAGCCGATAGTAGGTCAGCCAATCCCTAAATTGGAATCATATGCCTTTGCAAAGGGATTAATATACCAAACAGAGTCACCCATTAGCAAGTAGGGTGTCCTTCAAAAATAAATTTTGGGCCGTAGTATTAGCCAGCATACCCCAGCTCCTTGGCCTTTGAATAAGCTGCCTCCATTTCGGACTGGCGACCCAATGCTTTGAGGGCATTCCCTTTGCCTGTCCATGCTGTGGCGGAGAGATTCTTGGCATACAAATCCGCTAAAGGAGTTACATTGAATGGTGCAAATTTGATGGCCCTGTCATAATCCTCAATGGCCTCCTCGTATCTGCCCATATTATAAAGGACCATACCTTTGCCATTCCAGGCACTTCCATCTTTTGGATTCAGTGCTATAGCCTTGTCATAGGCCTTGATGGCTTCCTCGTATCTACCTATCTGAAACAACGCATTGCCCTTCCAGTCCCAGATATCGGGAAACTCAGGCATCATTTCAAGGGCTATGTCGAAGGCATTAATGGATTCATTATATCTACCGAGCGCATAGAGCGCGTAGGCTTTGCCAGACCAATTTGGCCAGCTACTTACATCTTTTGAATTCAGCTCTATGGCCTTGTCATAGGCCTTGATAGCCTCCTCATACCTACTTGCAGTACTAAGGGATTTGCCTATGCCGCTCCATATTGTAGATTGATTCTTAATATCGCTAGTGGGTATAAGCTGAGCAGCCGTGATCCAGGCCGCTATTGATTCATTGGTCATGCTTAGACCCTCAGAGTAGCATATGGCTTTGTCTATCCAGGCATATGCAGCCTTTGAGGGACTAAACTCAATAACCTTGTCATAGGCTTCAACAGCATCTTCCCACCTACCCATCCCAACGAGAACAAGCGCTTTATTTTCCCATGTATTGCCATCATTAGGATTCTTTTGAAGAGCCTGGTTATAGATTTCCAGTGCTTTCCCACGAGCTTCAAAGGCTTCAATATCCCTCCCTAGGCAGGAGAGGGCCACACCCTTATTGATCCAAGCGCTGGCATTCTGAGAATTTTCCTCCAAACGTTTGTTTAAGATTTCCAAAGCAATTTCATACTCTCTTTTGGCCTCATCATGCTTATCAATGCGACTGGAAATGCCGGCTTTACCAAGCCATGCGTCGGCATTTTCTGGATTTATTTGAATAGCCATATTGTACGCTTGAATAGCCTCCTCATAAGATCCATTTACCTGCAACTCTTGGCCTTTCTGACACCAATATTCCGTAGTGTTCTCTTGTGCCAAGGCAAAGATGCATAATAAAACCATCGCTATCAAGCCAATAGTGAATTTGGCCCCTAATATTTTTAGCTGCCTATTATTGATTTGCCTAATGTTCACTGATCTTTTCTTCAATAAAATAACCTCCTTTTCAGGTAATGTTGTATAAGGTAACCGAATCCGATCATTCTCCACATATCCTACCCTACTCTGCCGTTTCCACATACGGCATTTGACGTTGTTATGTTCAACAAATATAAATCTTGCCAATATTACGCCAGAGTTCTGCCTAAAAGGCCATATATATCACAGATTAAGATTAACTGCATTTAGGCAAGGGCTGATAGCAACATTAGAAAATCGGAACACTTTGGAAGTTTTTACATTTCCATATAGAATCCTCAAATATCGCGATGTAAAATCTGGACTAAATCAGGCTTCAATTAAAGGTCCAATTGATAAATTAAGACCTATTCATCCTTCCACTGCAGACAGAATTTACAATTTTCATAAATTTTGATCGATCACCAAGGTATCTCTGAGCTTCCTTGCCGCACTTCCATCCACGCCCCTCAATGACCTGAGGGAGAGACGATGGGGACCTGGTTTTTAAGCTAATTTTCGGCAAATCAGGAATTTACATAATCAGAGGCATACTGAATGGATTGAGCATCGAGGATATTCTGGACAACATCCATTCAAAGAAGCTCAATGACAATCAGGGAAAAATCCAGGATGCTGTACATGCGAACATATCACAATCGCCTATGTCGATTCCTGGAATCGGATTGACTTCCGCATCAATTACTCCTGCTGAAATTAGGGTATTTCAAGGTCGCATATGCTATATCAAGGACAAAAGCCGATTCAAAGCTGAAAGCAGTTCTATTTCAGGATCAAGAGCAGTTACGGAGCCAAAGTCGCTGTCGTCGCATTAGCTGGAAAGGTTATCTGCATCCTCCATCACTTGATAGTCAATCAAGAGATGTTCGAGGATGAGATTACGAACAAATCCAAACGAGAAAAGCCTTGCAGACCTTCTTCATCGCCTGAGATGACTATTGCGGATGATATTAAGATTCTCGTCAGATCAGGATATATTGTCCAAAAGGATCCGAGATAAAAGGAGGAAGACTGAATCTTCCTCAATGAGTTCACCCCTCATTACCCCAGCTTCTCTGCCACGTGAAATGACAGGCTTGCATCTCTGGCCCTTCCCAAAGCCTTCTGGGAATCTCCTTTGCCCTTCCAGGCCTCGACTAGCGTTGGATTTATCTCTAAGGCCTGTCTGAAGGCTTCCAGAGCCTCTTCATTCCTGCCCAATGCCAAAAGAGCTTTGCCTTCGCCAATCCAGGCACTTGGCACATGGAAAGAGTTTGGCGATGCTGTCTTGATGGCCTGGTCATAGGCCTCTCTAGCTTCATCGTATCTGCCAAGATTGAAGAGTGCGTTGCCTTTCAACAGCATGAAGCTCGTCTGTTTCGAATCGTTCAACAATGCTTCATCGGAGATTTCCAGTGCCTTTTGGAAGGCTTTTCCAGCATCATCCCCATTGCCGGTCTCGTTTAGAGCATCTCCTTTGTCAAGCCAGATCTGCACGATCTGTTCAAGCTCTTTGAGATCATCGCCCGGCATCAGCTCAATGGCTTTATCGAACGCCTCTTGAGCCTCGTCATATCTTTTCATCTCGACAAGCTGTCGAGCTTTGGTGCTCCAGGCTTGAGCGTCCTTTGGGTCCAGCTCAAGGACTTCTTCATAGGCCTCTAATGATTCATTGTATCTGCCAAGCTTTGCCATATCATATCCCATAAGGCTCCAGGCCTTTTTGTTCTGTGGATAGAGATCCGAGAGGTTATCAAGAAGGCTGAGAGCTTCTCCAATCTGGTTTGAACTGTGGAGCACTGCGACTTTGGCAAGGCTCCAGGCTTGAATGTCTTCATCATTATCTGCCGGTATGGTCTCAATAGCTTTATCCAAGGCCAGCAGGGATTCGTTGTACCTTCCGATCATACCAAGAAATTCGCCTTTTCTTCCCCAGGCCCCGTAATCTTCAGGATCGATCTCTGTCACTCTGCCATAAGCCTGCAGGGCTTCTTCCCATCTGCCCAGGAAAGCCAGTACATCCGCTTTGCCCTTCCAGAGGCTGATATTCTCCGGATCCCTATCAAGGCTATGGTTGAAGATGGCCAGAGCCTCTTCATTTGCCTCTTTGGCCTCGTCTTTCCTGCCCAGACCGCTCAAAGCTATGGCCTTATTCTGCCAGGCTTTAGCATTCTGTGAAGTGTTCTTCAGGTCTTCTTCCATTAGCAGAAGTGCTCTCTCATAAGCCCTTTGCCCTTCGTCCTCTTTTCCCAGTGTGTATAGCGTTGATGCCTTGCGAAGCAATGCAGTCTCATTCTTTGGATCGAGCTTCAAGACTTCATCGTAAGCAAAAACGGCTTCCTCTTCCAGGTCTTTATGGATGAGCACGTTGGCTCTGTCCATCCAGTAATCTGTGGTATTCTCCTGTGCTGCAGCAGAAACGCATAATGCTGCCAGTGCCAGCAGGCCCAGGGCAACGGCCCACAGCCTGCTGTTTTTATGTCTCTTCCCCACTCGACATTTGTTCAATTCATTCACCTCTTTTCGATGCAACAAAAAAAATTTCAGACGACGTTCAGATCTGATTTTTCACAGCCGCCTTATCGCTGGCCTCTCCAGGAGTCCAGGCCCATCCCAGGTAAAAGACCCTGTCCGTTTGGGACTTGACATCCACAAACCGGCTCTTGTCCGCCCCGGAAGCTTGTTGGTCCTCGGCTTTTTCCCTGGATTCGTCTATCGTCTCCGTATTCAGACTCGAGGGCGCAATTGCGTCTGCAAGAATTGTGGCTGCAGGTCTGTATTGTGATGTATCCGGATTGATCTTGAACCCTGTAGCTTCTCCGCTGGAGACCTTCCCCTGGCTATCTCCTCGCAGGAAGCTGCCTCGAATGGTCTCGCCGTCTGCGTCTCCAAATATCGCCGTCTCCACAATGAGCCCGCTGCCGCTGCGAATAGATCGAGTCTGGAGTTCAACCTCATTTCCGGCAAGCGAGCCCATTACCACCGCATTCCAGGGTCCAGAGTCGCTTCCAGTGCAGGCTCCTATCAAACGGCTTTCATGCTGGCGGATCATCATGGTGACCTGCTCGCTGCCCAGGTTAATCGTCCAGATGCCCTCCAGGTTCGGAGGCTGGGCGGCAATTGCAGGATCCTCTGCCAGGGATAGGCTTGAGAGGCCTGTTATCATCACCAAT
>NZ_DAIK01000148.1:0-1336 GCF_002496085.1 Methanosaeta sp. UBA458
CTTCAGGCCGGAGTAGCTTACGAGGCGATTATGAAGCCGTTAATATTATACCTAAAAGAAGTGGCTGCAAAAATAGTCTCGTACAATTTATTGCATCTGATCCAATCCATGTGGTTGCCCTTTTCGCCCATACCTGAACCGAGCCAATGTCTTGGGTCCCCATAAGAACACCACGATTATGGCCGTGATCGTTATGAGCCCATAGGCAATAGCTGCATCGCCCAGCTCTAATGCTGAACGACTGCCGGGAAACACACTCCTTCCTGTATTGGTCACGGCATGAAAGAGTATGGCCGCAAATACGCTATTACCAGTGTTGTTATAGAGCCAGACGGTCAGGATCCGGAAGCTAACGGTCAGTATACTGCCCCATATGAACAATCCCGGAGCCATACCCATTGAGATCATCGACGGCCAATGCCATATCGCATGGATCGACCCTATGATGAGACAGGCTGCCAGTGCGCTGTACAGGGCTTGCATGGGATCGGTGACATACCCCGTATAGCCAATCTCTTCTAAAGCCGCGGCGAAGAAAAAAAGCCCAAAGATGAACGGCGTCAGAAGGGGCAGATGCCAAACGGTGGGGATCGGCAACCCCACAAGACGCATTATCCAGTAGGTCAACACGTAGATGAGCGGCATCAAAAAAATGATGGGAATATACCAGATCTTTCGTGTGATCCTCTTATAATCGAAGGTTCTCCTCAAGAGCTTCCGCACCCCAAAAAGCTTCTCCTCCCTGTACACAAGGATCAAGGCAGCTATCGTCGGGGCAAAAGTGGCTGCAATGTCTGTCACGGGAAGGTTATCCAAAGGAAGCTTAATTGGAAAGATGATATTGAGCACCCAAAAGGGGATGGAAAGGGCGTAAACCAATGTGAAGAAGAGAACAGGCGACCTTTTTGATGATGCGCCGGTGTTCATGGCTGTTTTTCTCCTTAACAATTTAATTGGTAGCTTTGATTGTATAAGAAAGTTCCTCATATGTTGCACTCTTTGATTTATGTCGATGCGTTGGATGCCGGTGATCTTCACAGATGATCTCAAGAAGAAGCGATCCATCAACGAGAGCTTCTGGCTCATCGGCTGTCTGGATGTTAAGCTGTGGTGGATAAAGGAAAGCAATGACAAAGGCAAGAGCCCAAATGAAGAAAACGGTGTCCTTGGACTTAAATTATGGGAGCTAAACACATACTTTGTTAGAAGTGCTCGTATCATTGACATATCGTAAAAGCTATTTACTATAAATGCTAAAATGGATTCATGGCTCATGATATCGCAGTAATTAACGGAATAAATATTTGCACCAAATGTGGTCGAACCTCTAACTGGC
>NZ_DAIK01000148.1:1369-2849 GCF_002496085.1 Methanosaeta sp. UBA458
CCTCTAACTGGCCCATTAATCCTTGTAAGTAGCAGAATTTTATGTGTCGCGTCTCGCCATTTCTATGCTTGGTCGAGGCGAGCTGTCACTTCCGTTCAGATACGCATACGGCGGCTTGCTGGCAGAGCCTATAGCGGACAGCGATAGCTCCTCCTGAGATAAGTGTCGCTGGCAGAGCATGACAAATCATGTGCGGTTTTCATGCCTGCTAGCACAGCGGTGAGAAGGTCTCTTTTCTGGCTGACCTGGCAGACGTATCTCTTTGCAGTGTTTCTATACTCTCATAGAAGAGAGGATCCTCTTTAAGACGGTCATCCCCGCTCCCCAGAACGAGAGAACCGCGCGGTTTTGGAGATTTTGAGAGAACGAAGAAGGCCGAGGAGAAGGAACTGGCCCGAGATCGAGGCTCTGAAGGCACCCATGAACCCGCCCTTAAAGTCCTATGAGGGTAACGTTTTTTCGTTTGCTGCACCTAGCCACCAGGAGGCTGAGAATGCGGCGCATGATCACGGAGGATAGAATCGCCTTTTTCTTATAAGATTGAGAAAAACAACAAAAAATTGAAAAGGTTTATTTCTCCATCACTTCGCCCAATATCTTCATGCCTTTCGTGAAGGGCGGCATTCCCGACGTGAGGAGAACGACCCTCAGTACATCCACTATCTCATCCTTGGTTACGCCAAACTCCTTTATGGCGCTTATCATCTGCTTCTTTGTAGCCCTTTCGTCGGAAGCAGCTGCATTGATCCCCATGGCGATGAGCTTCTGGGTCCTATAATCCAGGACCTTGCCGGTGTAAGCTGCCTCGTTCAGGGCTACTATGGCCTCATACAGATCCGGATAATCTCTCTTTACCATGGCCATGCCTTCGCCGAAGAATACCTGTTCTTTCATGCAATTCACCAATTAATTTACTACCTGCCTGAAGTTATAGATTGCTGTTAAGAGGATGTCTCTTTGCAGCCGTTGACCTTCAGACTCGCTTGGTCGAGAAAATGCAAGTCAGTTGCATGTACCATGTACCCCGCTAAGTCGAACTTGGATTGGGCAACAGCGTAGTAGTCGCGGACTGCGTCGAATTCAAGCCTGTGGAGAACTCGAAGGTGCTCGATGAAGCAGGAAGCCCCTGCCCCTTCAGGGACAAGGGAAGAAGTCGCCGCACTTTTTGTCCATTCTACTTTAAAGCCTCGTCCTGGCTTCTTTTCATCTCCCTCTCATAAGCCCTGATCACATCCGAGCGGGTGATGATGCCAATCAGCTTCTGCGCATTGTCTTTTTCCACCACTGCCAGCCTTCCAACGTCATTTTCATACATGAGATCCATGGCCATCTTGGCCGACTGGTGGGGATTAATGGTGATAGGAGCCCTGACCGCCACCTCCTTTACTGTCATCTTCTCCTGCTCATGCGGGGGAATTCTCCTGATATCATCAAAGGTTATCATCCCCACCAGACGGCCTTCATCCACCACGGGGAAACC
>NZ_DAIK01000148.1:2860-5266 GCF_002496085.1 Methanosaeta sp. UBA458
CGGTAGATGCCATCTCTCACCTCCGAGATCCTGCAGAGAGGGCTGACGGCGATCACCTCTTTGTGCATCGCCTCCCCCACCGATACTTCGGAGAGCACCGGCTGGGGAAGATCGAGATAAATGCCCTTTCTCATCAGCTTGATAGTGTAAATGGACCCACCCTTCAACAGAATGCGAGCCACGGTATAGCTGGTGATGCAACAAATAATCAGAGACGGCAAGCCACCATAGTTGCCGGTCATCTCCGTGATCATGAATATACAGGTGAGAGGCGCCCCGGCTGTCCCGGCGAAAAGAGCCCCCATGCCCAGGAGCCCGTAGTCCAGGGGATTGGCAATCTGATCGGGCGCCAGGATCTCAGCCAGCATGCCCGCCGCCAGGCCGAACATGGTTCCAATGTAGAGCGTGGGCGCAAACACCCCGCCGCTCCCTCCGGATCCGACGGTGGAGGATGTTGCCAGCATCTTCAGCAAGCCCAAAGCTAGGAGCAGAAGAAGCAGATCGGTGGCTGGCGCTCTCGCTGCCAGCATGAAGACGTTATTGATGCCCTCATAGCCCACTCCCATTATGCCGAACTCGAAGAAGAATATGCCGCATACTCCTGCTGTTAGCCCGCCAACTGCCGGCTTCAGAATGTCAGGTAGAGGCAGATCCTGGAATCGGTCCTCAAAGAAGTAGTAGCCTTTCACCCAGAGGAAGGAGAGAAATCCAAACAGGGGCCCGATGAAAAAGCAGAGAACCATATCGAAGGTGGTAAAGTAAAAGTTGGGATTCACGAACTCCGGCACGGGGTCGATCAACTCCGTTGCTACCGCTTTTCCCACCACCGCCGCCAGCAGAATGGGTACCGCATCAAGTGATGTGAACTTCTTGCTGATCACCTCCATGCTGAATATCGCCCCGCCCATGGGTGCATTGAAGGTGGCGGCAATCCCCGAGGCTACGCCGCAGCAGGTGAGCACCTTCAAATCGCGTGCAGACAGCCTTATGGCTTTGCCGATGGCCGAGCCTGCTGAGGCTCCAATCAGGGCAATGGGCCCCTCCCGCCCGGCGCTCCCACCGCTGCCCAGGGTTATTGCGGAGGTGAAGATGAGAACCAGACCGGCTCGCTTTCTGATGTCGCCGGTAAACCTCTGCAGAGCGATCATGATATGAGATATGCCGTCGCCCTTCGCCTCCGGCGCCAGCTTGTAGATCAGAGGTCCGACGATGAGGCCGCCAAGGACCGGCAGCAGAACGACGAAGTAGCTATTCGGCAGGAGAGGGAGGAGAAAGCCGAAGAAGAAATCGTGGCTAAGCTCCACCAGCTTTCGGAAGGCCACTGCCCCCAGGCCCCCGCTTATCCCTACCACAATGGAGAGAAGGTCCAGGTAGATCCATCGCAGATCTTCTGTGAGCTTCAGATGGATATTCATCCACTCGCCATAGGCTAACACATATTCAGATGGTGATAAAAAAGCTTTTCTTTTGGAGGTGACTACTCCGAACTTAAGGAAGGCTTGATCAGAGGGATGGAATGGATTTGAATTTATCGATTATCTTCGTTCTTTTGGCTGCGAGCGCTGCAATCTCGACTGCTGCTCCGGGCGGAGAATCAATGATTGCTGATCTGACCATGATTCATGCCATCCAGGGAGATGGACAGTCAAGCCCATTTCAGGGGATGAAAGTCTCGATAGAGGCTATTGTTACCGCTGATTTCCAGGGAACAGATAAGCTGGAAGGATTCTTTGTCCAGGAAGAGGACAGCGATATAGATGACAATATTGAGACCTCAGAGGGCATCTATATCTATGATCCTGGACGGCTGGGAGTGAAAGAGAATGTCACCAGAGGTGATCTGGTCATAGCCAGGGGGCATATCGAAGAGTTCCATGGCCTGACCCAGATGAATTTAAAGGAGATAAAAAAGAAAAAGGCTGGCAAAAATGAGACTAAGAGCACTTTGACCGCCCACCAGCTCATCCTGCCGCTAAAGGAGGATTCGCTGGAAAGATACGAGGGAATGCTCTTGATGCTCCCTCAAGATCTGGTCATCACCGATATTGAGAATTTCTCCGCATATGGGGAACTGGCCATATCTCCCCAATCCCGGCTGCCTGTTCCCACCAACGTTGCCAAGCCCGGAGCCCCAGCCGCGCAGGTCCAGGAATTGAACAGTCGCAGCATGATCATCCTTGATGACGGCAGCAGCCGAAGATTCCCCGAGTCTTATCCATTTCCAAGAACCATTCGCTGTGCAGACACCATCCAGGGAATTATGGGGATAATGAGCTATGGCTACGGAAATTATAGATTGGAACCTTTGAATATCTCTAAAATCATAATATCCAATCCCCGGCCGATGAATCCTGAACCAGTGGGCGGCAGATTAAGGATTGCCAGCCTGAATCTGGAAAACTACTT
>NZ_DAIK01000148.1:5290-5966 GCF_002496085.1 Methanosaeta sp. UBA458
AACGGCAATGGAGCAGGCCGTGGTTTTCCCAGTGCAAGAGGAGCCAGATCGAATGGCGAGTTCGAGCTGCAGAGAGCTAAGATCATTCAGGCTATCACTGATATGAAGGCGGATGTGATCGGTCTCATCGAGATAGAGAATGATGGCTATGGAAACCTGAGCGCCATTCATGATCTATGTGACGGGCTGAATGCTCGTGAAGATGGGATTGGGTTGGAGAATTATTCATTTGTAGACCCGGGATCACCAAAGCTAGGCGATGACCTCATATCAGTGGGATTGATCTACAACAGAACAACGATCAGACCCATAGGCAAGGCAGCGACGACATCCATGGGCGCTTTCTCATCGGGCAACCGCCAGCCTCTGGCCCAGACCTTCGAGGAGATCAGCACTCTTGAGCGGCTTACAGTCGTGGTCGTTCATCTGAAATCCAAGAATCCGCCAGGAGGGGATGAGGTGGCGAATGGAGACAATAGGGATTGTGGAGATGGTCAAGGATACTGGAATGGTGACCGCACAAGGGCCGCAAATGAGCTGATAGATTGGTTGTCTTCCGATCCTACTGGAAGCCATGATCCCGACTATCTGATCCTGGGGGATATGAACTCGTACAGAAACGAGGATCCCATCATGGCCTTGAAGAGGGCCGGATATGTTAACCAGATTTCCTCTC
>NZ_DAIK01000028.1:0-4479 GCF_002496085.1 Methanosaeta sp. UBA458
ATGACCTTCCTCGTTTTGTATCTGAGCGAGAAGGGAGTCCTCCAGTCGGTCAATGCCCTTCCCATCGCCCAGGTCTTCGGAGTGCCCCCAGAGACGATAGTCCCTCTGACCATCTATGTGGCCAGCCCCAAGGCGGGCATCACCCTTTTGGGGCCGATGATCAGCAACGGTAGCATAAGCGAGGTAAAGGCACTGATAGTTCTGATGCTGGGCAGCATGTTCATGCTTCCCTTCTACTCCATCCGCTCGCTTATGCCCAACTATACCTCAGTCTTCGGGATGAGATTGGGCATGTCATTAGTGGTGATATCCACGGGGATCAGCGTGCTGGTCAGGCTGCTGGTCTTGATCGTATTGATGGTACTGGCGGGATAAAAACGAAGCATTCTCTGGGCAATTCCTCACGTTCGGTCTTCGCAATTCTGTTGAGATCGTCATCCTTGCTCTACAGAGCCGCTTTTGTGAATGGCTGAGCTGATGGCTGCAGTGATCATCCCGCCCTCTCCATGGATTCTGCCCGGAGAGAGCAATGGCACTGGGCACATCTTTCTCAGAAGGCTTAAAAAGGCCTTTGCTTATCGCTCTAAGTAAAATCTTGATAGACATTAATCTCAATAAATCATACTTTTATCGACAAATTTATAAGCAGATGGGTCAATTTCAGTTCAGACTTGGCAATTGAGGTGACGGGACTGTGAATAAAGCAATCTATGCATTGATCTCATTAGGATTATTGCTGATCCTCTCCGCAACCGCCCAAGAGTTCACCCTGGATATCTTCGGCAATGCGAATGGCGATGATCTGATCGATGAAGAGGATATAAGCTATCTGCAGGGCATCCTGGATGGCGAGAATGAAAAGACTGACCTCTCTGATGCCAATAATGATGGCAAGGTCGATGAAAATGACATTGATCAGATTGAGCAGATCATCCAGGGGACTGAATCCGAGATCTATTATATCGATGCCTTTGGCAATTCCAGCCGGGTCAAGCATCCCTTAGAGAGGATCGTTCTGGTATACGACAATACGGCAGAGATCATTCGCATCCTGGGTGCAGAAGAGCGGGTAGTCGGGGTGGATTCAGAGGGAAGCTCCGGTGCCATTGGAAAGTATCCCACCTACTTCCCCCAGTTCATCCAGACCGCTTCCATCGGCAACAGAAACGATTGCGATGTGGAGGCAATCCTGAAGCTCCATCCGGATGCAATAATCATCGGCACAAAGACCGGCTGCCCTTATCTTGAGGAGAAACTCATGGGGTCGGACATAGATGTGGTCTATCTGGAGACCTGGAGCAAAGGGACGCCATCTCTTTTCACCCTCGCTTATATGCTGGATGAGGTGGATAGAGCATTGGAGTATCAGGAATGGAAGGATGGATATCTGGATATGGTTGCTGAGAGGGTAGCTACTATTCCAGAGGGTGAGAGGGTGAAGGTCTTCGTTGACCGGCCGGGTAATACCACAGTCGTCCGGGGAAGCGGCTACTCTGAGGCGATAGAGCTTGCCGGGGGAATAAACATTGCTGCGGACCTGGCCGATAGCCTCCGGGTGGATGCTGGCATCTCCTCAAAGAACACCCTGCCCCCAGTGGAGACCGAATGGGTGCTGGAACAGAATCCGGATGCGATCATTGGACTGTCCTGGAATGGTGGCTATGAGGTCGATGATGAATCCGTTCTGAAGGAGCGCTATGATGAGATCATGGGAACAGCTGGATTCGGCGAGACCAATGCAGGAAAGAATGGCAGAATCTATGTGACCTATTTCATAAACACCCTGGGAGCAGGAGATCATATTAGCGTCCTGTACTTTGCCAAGTGGCTTTATCCCGACCTATTCGGGGACCTCGATCCGGAACAGGTGCATCAGGAATATATCGATCGGTTCCAGAATGTGGACTACGATCTAAAGGAGCATGGGGCATTCGTTTATCCTCCGATGAGTTAGATGCTACAAGAAGGCTCTTCCTGATTTAATGAGCGGAAAATGCAATAATTGAGTCCTCCCTGAACTCTGAGGCTTTGCATCTGCGGATCTGATCTTCCGCCTTCCATGTTCTCTGATTGGAGGACCAATCCAAAGCTCGGGGGGGGGTAACATCATTTTTACTTTTCAATTTAATATATTATTACTAAATACTATTGATAAAGGAAAACTTATTAATAAACAAACCCTATAAACCCAATCAATCACATTAGTATGAGGAATGGAGCATATGCAAGAGAGAAATTTGTCATTGATGATTCAGGGCCATGAGATCTGGCTGGAGAGATCGAAGATCGAGAATGATGATGTTGAGCTGTCCCTTGTCTACGGCCACAATATGCGCCAGGATGGCGTGGCTGATATCAGCAGGTTTTTGCCATTTGTCTTTCTTCCCGATGGAATCCGGGGAGAGGCGGTTCTATCTGCGGGCGATGATCGCCATTCAATGAAGTTCAAGGCAGAGAATGCCGGCCATTACATCGCTTTCGTCGACATGGGCACGACCGTCTGGTCGCAGACCAAGGATGGCTACAACCAGGGTCCAAAATTCCAGTTCAAGGATGTGATCTATGCTGGAGCTTACAACCAGATGGCTAAGACCATAATCTCTGTGGGAAATGGCAGCGACTACATTGGCCGCCCATTGCACGGGATTCTGGAGATAGTGCCAAAAGAGCCTTTCTGCCGCTCTGGGCAGGAGATCGAGCTCTCCGTCCTGTACGAAGAGAAGCCTCTAGCGTCTGCAGATATCAAAGCCGTCTCCAAGAAAGAGGGACGAGAGATTGGATCCGCCAGAACAGACGAGAATGGTGTGGCAAGGATTCCCATCGACGTGGACGGCGAATGCATGTTTTTAGTCAGGCATGCGGACGGGACGAAGAGAGTGAACGAGGAGTTCGACGAAACCGTATTTGTCAATACGCTGGTTCTGGAGTCCCGATGAAACGGATAATTTTCTCAGGAAAGGGTGGTGTGGGCAAGACCACCATCCTTTCCAATCTGGCCAGGCTGCTGGCTCGGGATGGCTACAGGGTGCTGGTCATAGACTGCGATCCGAGCATGAATCTGGCCATGTCCCTGGGCATTCCTCTCAGCGATGTCGTCTCTCTGGCAAAGGATAGCAGCCATCTTTGGGAAAGGCTCGGGCCGCAGGCAGAGGAGCAGGAGCATGGTGAGCACGGATTGGAGTGCACAGAGGAGGACCTCGATGAGTTCATTATCCCGGCAGCAGATGGTGTGAAGCTGATTGTGATGGGGACGATACCCTTCGGCGGCGCAGGCTGTCTGTGCGCACCCATATCTCTGGTCCGGCTGCTGGTGAACTACCTGGCATCCGGTCCGGAAGAGCACGACTTCATCTTCGTGGACTCTCAGGCCGGGGTAGAGATCTTCGGCCGAGGACTGGCCTCGGAGTTCGACCTCTCCTTCGTCATCACTGAGCCCACCCCGAAGTCCCTGGAGGTGGCAAAGCACGGCCTGAAGCTGGCTGGGGATCTGGGGGTCAAGAGGCAGATAGTGGTGGTGAACAAGGTGGAGGTCGATGAGGACCTTCAGATGGCAAAAAGAGAGCTGGATGGAAATGCTCAGCAGATAATGTCTGTGAGCTATGATCGGGAGGTGGTGGAAGCGGACAAAAAAGGAGCATTGCTCCTCGATTATGCCCCGCATTCCAGCTCCTTGAGGGATATTGTCAGGGTAGAGCAGTTCATGCTTTCGGAGGCATAAATGTGTGAATTCACGGTATATCTGTTGGGCGATAACCAAAAGGATCGTCAGATGATGGCGAAAGACATTCTCGTCGCCAGGAGAAAGGAAGGAAAAGTGCTCTTGATGGATGCTTTCGGCAGCATTACACCGGTGGAGAATGCCACTATCGAGGAGGTGAATACCCTTTCTCAGGAGATGATACTGAAGAGGATGAATTAGAAATGATTAATATCCGGCATGGGGTGATGGCAATGGCGATCGAGATGAGCTTGTACGCCTCACTCATTTTACCTGGATTGCTTATGGATTGCTAAGTATTGCAAATATAGCCATAAATATTATTTGATTGCAATCGGTTGGAGTGTTTATTATGATTGATAAAGGATGTATGATGATCTCATTGTGTATCTTATTCTTCGCCGTGTCCCCGGCGGATGCCCTTGATGTGCGGCTGGATGTCTTTGGCAATGCCAATCTGGATGACATCATCGATGAAGAGGACATTGCATATGTGAAGGATATAATGAAGGGATCGGCAGAGACAACAGAGCTTGCAGATGCTAATTATGATCAGGAGGTCGATGAAGAGGATATCGCTCAGATCGAGAGGATAATCAATGGCACAGAGAGCAGCCTCACCTTCATCGATATATTCGGAGATGCGGAGACGGTCAATAAGCCCATAAACCACGTGGCTGCACTGGGCTATATTGGTCCCCAGCTATTGCGTCTCATCGGCGCGGAGGATAGGATGCTGCCTGTGGTTGGACCTGATTATT
>NZ_DAIK01000114.1:0-6483 GCF_002496085.1 Methanosaeta sp. UBA458
GGCCCGTAATCCGGATACCAGGAGACGAACCGACCGCATCCGAAGGCCGCCTGGGCCAGGGCCAGCCCCATGCTGAGCACCCCCTGCCCGCCGAACCCAGCGATCTTCACCCCTTTGGGCACGAACTCCGGATCGTGCTCGAACTGGACACATACATTATCCTCGCAGCCGAAGATCCTGTCCAGGGACTGCAGGGTGTAGTCGCTGTTCGGCCTGACGATGGGCTCTGCTTCAGTCGACCTGTCCCGGAACCTCTTCAAAGGAAACTCCTTTTCCATCTGCTCGTTTATGAACCGGGCGCATCCCCGGGCATCCATCCTCAGAATGGTGGGACAGGGTGAGAGGAGTTCCACAAAGGCATAGCCTTTTTTATCGCGCTGAACCTCCAGCGCCCGTCTCACCGCCCTCCTGGCCTTGCGAATGTGCTCGATATCCGAGAGGCTCGCCCTCTCGATGAATACCGGGGCGCTGAGGGTATCCAGGATCTCGCAGATATGAATGGGATAGCCCTGCTCCTGCGGATCGCGCCCCTGGGGAGTGGTGGCTGTGACCTCGCCGATCAGTGTGGTGGGAGCCATCTGGCCACCGGTCATGCCGTAGACGGTGTTGTTGACGAAGAAGACCGCCAGCTTCTCCCCCCGGTTAGCCGCCTGGATGGTCTCGTTCAGGCCGATGGAGGCCAGATCTCCGTCCCCCTGATAGGAGATGACTATGGCATCATCCTCTGCTCGGGAGATGCCTGTGGCTATGGCTGGAGCCCTGCCGTGAGCGGCCTGCACGTGTCCCGAATCCAGATAATAGTAAGCGAATACAGCACACCCCACGGGACTGATCACAACGCACCGGTCCTGAATTCCCAGGTCGGCCATGGCCTCGCCGATCAACTTATGCAGTATGCCATGCCCGCAGCCCGGACAGTAATGAGTGGCGGTAGGAGCAGACCCACCCTTGCGCGGGAAGACGTCGTACATTCCCGGATGCCCGCCGAACAGCTTCTCTTTTGCCGCCATTTATGCCACCTCCCTGATTTTATTCATGATCTCGTCGATGTTGATCAGATTTCCTCCGTAACGGCAGACAAGCTCCACCGGCCGGCAGCCGCTGGCAAGGCGAATATCATCTCGCATCTGGCCGTTGCTCATCTCCACCGATATGAACTTGCAGCCCCTATCGGCAAGCTTGGCGATCTGCTCCGTGGGGAATGGATAGAGGGTTATGGGCCGGAAGAGCCCCGCCCGGATTCCCTCCTTTCTGGCACTGTCCACCGCCGATCGGGCGATCCGGCTGCTGATGCCGTAGGAGACTAAGACCACATCCGCATCCTCCAGCCGGTATCCATCCCACAAAACCTCGTTCTCCTCCACCTGGCGGTACTTCTCCTGCAAGATCAGGTTATGCTTCTCCAGGTCGCCGAAGTCCAAAGAGATGGATGTAACCAGATTTCCTCTGGTCTCCGCCCTGCCTGCCACCGCCCAGGTGGTATCAATGGTATGCTCTATTGCCTCCTGGGGAAACTGGAGGGGCTCGACCATATGCCCCAGAACTCCGTCCGCCAGGATGATCACCGGATTTCTGTACTTGAAGGCCAGGTCGAAGCCCTTGCGAGTGAAGTCGCACATCTCCTGCACGCTGGCTGGAGCGAGGACAATGTTGTGGTAGCAGCCGTGGCCTCCTCCCTTACAGGCCTGATTGTAGTCGGACTGCTCTGGACCGATGTTGCCCAAGCCCGGCCCCGCCCGGCAGATGTCCACGATAACGCAGGGCAGCTGCGCTCCGGCGATGTATGTTATTCCCTCCTGCTTCAGGCTCATTCCCGGCCCGGAGCTGGCGGCCAGCACCCGGTGGCCGGCAGTCGCAGCCCCATAGACCATGTTGATCGCTGCTTCCTCCGATTCCGCCTGGACGAACTTGCGGCCCACCAGAGGGAAGAATTTGGAGGCCTCCTGCAATATCTCGCTGGCCGGAGTTATGGGATAGCCGAAGAAGCAGTCGCATCCTGCATAGAGCGCTCCCACGATCACTGCACTGTTCCCCGCCATTAATCCAGATGCCATTTTCAGCTCTCCTGCGCAGACTTCTCTTTCTGAGGCACATGGACCTCAATTGCCAGCGGCTCGGGACAGGTGTAGTAGCAGGCTGCGCAGCCTATGCATCCGTCTCCTGAGTATAGCACATAGTTGTAGCCGCGGACGTTCAGCTCACTGCCCATCTTCAGCACTCCTGCCGGACAGGCCTCAACACACCTCTCGCATGCTTTGCATTCCAGGGAATTGATCACCGGATAGGGCTTGTCCTTATCCCGGATCTCCACCCTCCTGATCTTGCCGCTGATGGTCTTGGGAAGCTCATCAACGAACTCGACTATTCGGGGGTACTTGTAGGGCGCCGTCACCTTTTTAACGTGGTCTTGCAGCTCTCGTTTCAGCTCCTCGGAGGGGCTGAATCCCTGGGTGAGAACCACCGTAGCCTTGACCACCTGACCGCGGATGGGGTCGGGAACTCCTGTGATTGCCACCTCCAGGACGGCGGGATGGGACATGAGAGCCGACTCGACCTCAAAGGGCCCCACCCGATAGCCGGAGCTCTTGATCATGTCGTCCGTCCGGCCGATGAACCAGAAGTATCCATCCTCGTCTCGCCAGGCGGTATCTCCGGTATGATAATAGTCATCGTGCCAGGTGTTCTGGGTCTTGTCCGGGTCCATGTGGTAGTCGGTGAAAAGGCCCACCGGCTTTCCTTTATCCGTCCTGATCACAATCTCCCCTTCCTCGCCCACCTCGCAGATCTTGTCGTTCTTTCCCACCAGGAGGATATCGTATCCTGCTGCTGGCTTTCCCATGGATCCTGGTTTGGCCTCCATCCAGGGATAGTTGGAGATGCAGACCACGGTCTCCGTCTGGCCGTATCCCTCCATCAGCCGCAGGCCGGTGGTCTCAAGGAAGCTCTCATATACCGAAGGGTTGAGGGGCTCGCCTGCTGTGACTGCATACTTGAGGCGGGAGAAGTCGTAGCGAGACATATCGCTCTTGATCATGAACCTGAAGATGGTGGGCGGGGCGCAGAAGGTGGTCACGCCGTATTTGCCCATCTCATCCATCATCCTTCCAGCATCGAAGCGGTCGTAATCATAGACGAAGACGGCCGATCCTGCTATCCATTGGCCGAATATCTTGCCCCAGGCGCATTTGGCCCAGCCGGTATCGGCAACTGTGTAATGCAATCCGTCATCCTCTACATTCTGCCAGAACTTGGCGGTGAGGATATGGCCCAGTGGATAGGTCTGATCGTGCTTGACCAGCTTCGGATAGCCGGTGGTGCCGGAGGTGAAGTATGCCAGAAGTATGTCATCGTTTTTAGTCGCCTGATCTCCTTTAGGCCGAACGAAAGTTTCACTTGCCCGTTCCAGCTCCAGATCGAAGTTGATCCAGCCCTCTCGATTCAGATCCCGGCTTCCAACCAGGGCTTTGACCAGGGGGACCTCTCCCGCCTCTCTGTGGGCGGCATCGAACTCTGCAGGAACGCCGTTCTCACCGATGCAGACGATCAGCTTCAGATCTGCTTTTTTGATGCGATAAAGGAAGTCTTTGGCTTTCAGCATATGGGTGGAAGGGATGGAGATTGCGCCGAGCTTGTTCAAGCCCACCATACACACCCAGAACTCCCAGCGGCTCTTGAGGGTGAGCATCGCCGTATCGCCCTTCTTTATTCCAAAGCCCTGAAAGAGGTTGGCTGCTTTGTCGCTTAATTTCTTCAGCTCTTTGAAGCTGATGGTCTTCGCCTCGCCATGATCGTTACACCAGACGAGTGCACATTTATCAGGACATTCAGCGGCATAAACGTCGACGACGTCATAAGCGAAATTGAAGTTCTCTGGGACGAGGATCTTCAGGTTCTCTCTGAAGTCATCGTATGATTTGAAATCCAATCGCGAGACATACCTAGGCAATAAAGATGTCATTTTTAATCCTCTGTAACGGGTTTACATGACCACGGCCAAAAGCTTCACCGGCTTATCACTTAAAGCTTCCATGACATGGTCATATGTTGAATCAAAGAATATCGAGTCCCCTTCATTGAGAATGACCTCGTTCTCATTGATGGTGATCTTTAGTGTGCCCTCAAGAACATACTCGAACTCCTGGCCTGGGTGGCTGTATAGCGAGTGGACCGGATGTGATTGGCTCTCTTTCTTGGGATCTATGGTGACGATAAAAGGCTCAGCCTTCTTATTGGCGAACTTTCTGGCCAGGCTCTGATAATGATACTGCTTTCTGCGCTCCACCTCCACACCCTCGCCCTTACGGGTTATGGCGAAGATGCTCATCTTGGACTCCTCGCCGGTTAGGAGCAGGCCTGTATCCACGTTCAGCCGTCGCGCAATGCCTATGAGAATGCTGGCCGGGATGTCCAGCATACCGTCCTCATAGCAGTTGTACGTGTCAACTGCCACATTCAGGTGCTCTGCCATCTCTTCGGGCGATACTCGGTTCAGCTCTCTCAGCTCACGAAGTCGCGTTCCTATCTCCTCAAGCGTTTCTTTCATGCACATTCCTCGGCGCATCCCAACTTCATGGTCCAGAGCAGTAGATCCAGGCCACAGGTAATGCAGGGTTGAGACTGCCATACATTTATATTTGAATCTATCTCAGGAAATGGGCTCAATTCGGGCCGATCCATATCGGATGATGAATAAGGATGATATGGTGCCTTAATTATCAATTATGCTCAATTGTGCCTGAAATACATAATAATCACTTAATCATTCACCCTAAAATTGATGACTGAGGGAAGCTTGGAGATAAAACGGAAACCTGACTGACCAGGCGATTCTTTGCCAGAGAAAAGGTGTTTTGCCCCGCAAAAACGAATACTATGAGCCATTATGGCCATTATGGGCGATTTTTAATTATTATAGCTGTCGTGAGCGATTGCCAGAGGCTCCTGGCAGCTGCAGATGGCCATATATTCTACCTGTTATGGGCCCAGTATACATATCCTTTCAAGAGGTCCAGTCGTCTTCATCAAGCCAGCTCTCTGATCTTCTCTTTGAACTGACCGTTGCTGCGACCCTCTGCTTGCCGGCATATGCCATAGCGGCAGTTCGAACGCGACTGCTCCCGCGCATGAGTTGATAGGCTATCTCCGGATCGATGTCGTATTTGTCCCGGTAGGCTTGGCGGGAGAGGTGCTCGCCAAAGCCGGAGATGTAGAGGGGCTCGCCTACTATCGGAGTTATCTTCCCCGCAGGCAGGATCCATTCAAAGCCCTCAGGGAGGGTGCATTCCAGCCAATCATCGCCATCGTCTAAAGCTCCATCGGAGATCTCGTTTACCACTCCGCAGTTTTTGCAGATGATCTTTTTCATATTACTCACCTTCAATGAGAGTATTCGGTTAATAACAGTATATATAATTTACCTAAGAAAATACTTATTGGAATGAGCCGCTCTATCCAGTGCAATGGCGAACATAAATTATTTATACTCATTAGTAATCAAGTAAAATGAGATCTCAATTGAGAGACTTCGTAAATAAATGGAATATTCAATCGCAAGAGTTATAAACTTTAGAAAATATCTGATTAAGTATGAAGGACTTTATGGGATCGAGAACCACCTATTACAGTCTGGCTAAAGATAGATTGAAGGGAAAGCATCCCAGAATATACAATCTTATTTTGATACTCACACTGATGTCACTGACTGGCACAGCCGCTTTTCTGATTTCGGATATCTTCTCTTTTGGCATCGATTACGATAATATGAGCATTCAGGGCGGCAAGGGCATCATATTCCCAGCTCTTTGGGGCGACAAAAAAGCAAGCGGTGGCGCTACGGATGATGGAGGACAGGAGAATGCTTTGAGTGCTCTTGATGCCAATGCATCCCCAGATAAGGCGATGAGCAGCCAATCGACCTCGAATTCAACAGGCAAAGATGAAAATGGAAATGCGAGCAGGGAGCTTGATTCGTCCCAAACCAGCTCCGCAACTGGGCAGGCGACAGGCTCCATCGCTTCTGCAAAGAAGACCAGCTCATCAACCAGCAGCAAGAAAAGCCATAGCTCATCAGGCTCTTCAAGCTCATCCCGTTCAAAGTCCTCGTC
Organism: Methanosaeta sp. UBA458; assembly: GCF_002496085.1. Taxonomy (NCBI): domain Archaea; kingdom Methanobacteriati; phylum Methanobacteriota; class Methanomicrobia; order Methanotrichales; family Methanotrichaceae; genus Methanothrix; species Methanosaeta sp. UBA458. Next base: position 6,105 of record NZ_DAIK01000114.1, read on the forward strand.
GGAGAAGGAAGAGAAAGCAGCCGTCCCGGATAATGAGAGCGCAAATGCTACTGCCAAAAATCAGACATCCATAAGTCAATTGCCAGAAAAAAGCTCTGATGAGGGAGCGATAAAGGCGGACGAGGACGAAAAGGCCGGAAAGCAGGCAAATGAAGAGACGCCGGCAGAGATTGAAACATCTGCGGAGGCTAAAGCAACGGCCAAAGCGGAGACACCGGCCAAGCCAGAGACGACAGAGACCGGGACAACGGTCAAAGCAGACACACCAAACGATATCGATGCCCGGGTTATGGCCGCTGGGGAGGCAAGCTCGACACCTGCAAAGGCAAATGAGATGCAGGAGAGCCAATCTGAGAAGAGAGATGAACTGGCAAAGGAA
>NZ_DAIK01000023.1:0-7389 GCF_002496085.1 Methanosaeta sp. UBA458
TTCTGCCCCTGACCTATGCCAGCGACGCCCTGAGGGCGATAATGCTCAAGGGAGCATCGTTGTATCAGATCTTGCCGGATCTCATCTTTTTGGGATCCTTCTTCATGCTGATGTTCATCGCGGCCACGCTGATGCTTAAAAGAGAGGTGGGCTGAAGGCTGGCGGCATTAGCATGATATGGCGAATTGAGAGCCAGCTCGATTGCCTGATTGCCTAGGCCAGCTTGCTTTTCACCTTGGCATAAAAGCCGTCCTTTGCAGCCTTCACAAACCTGGCCGGTGTTTTGGCTTTGCTTATCACTATTGAATCCTTGGTGGATATGTTCGTCGAACTCTGGCCGTCAACCACCACCAGCGCCTCCTTCTCAGGCAGCTTGAGCCGGACCTCAATGACGCTGTTTCCGGGCATCACCCAGGGGCGGCTGGAGAGCTTGAAGGGGGCCATGGGAACCAGGACGATGGCATCCACCCGGGGGTCGACGATGGGCCCTCCGGCGGACATGGCATAAGCGGTGGAGCCGGTGGCAGTGGCTATGATCACCCCATCCGCCCGGAAGTCCTCCATCAGGGAGCCGTCAACCAGGATCTCGAACTCGATCATCTTGGCCGGGCTGGCGGTTAAAAAGGCGATCTCATTGGTGGCACGGGGCATGCAGACCCCGTTCAAAAGCAGCTTCAGCCGGGAACGCTCGTCCACCACGAATCCCGAAAGCAGGCGCTTTATAGTCTCCAGAGCATCCGCAGGCTCCACATCCACTAGAAAGCCCAGGGTGCCCATGTTTATCCCCAGTATTGGCACCGGATCTGCCATCTTATGAATAGTCCTGAGTATGGTGCCGTCTCCTCCTATGGAGACAATAAAATCCACTTTCAGCCGTTCCATCTCCTGAACGGATGAGGGCGGCCTTCCAATCGTTAGGGCGAGATCCCCGTCTGCCAGGATCTGTACACCGCTATTCCAGGACTCGATCTCATCCATGAGCCTCTCTGCCAGCAAGACAGACTCCTCCTCCCTGCGGGAGACAAATCCGATCCTAATCGCAACCACCGTCTATTAGCTTAAGCAGATCCTCATGCCGCAGGCCATTGGAGCCGACGAGACACCTCTTCTGCCACATGTCTCCTGCCATATGGAGCTGGTTTCCATCTGAATCGGATACCCTTCCACCCGCCTCCTCGATGATCAGGATACCAGCAGCCACATCCACCACCCTCATCATCCCCCGCAAATCGACAAATGCATCCAGCATTCCCCTGGCGACCAGCGCCATCTCCAGGGAAGCGCTCCCCAAGGTTCGAATCCTCCTAACCCTGTTTCCTATTCCAGTTATGCGGCCGGTGTTAGGCCTGATGGTATAGGCAGAGATGCTGAAATTCTTGAAGTCCTCATTCCGGGATACGCATATCCTCTCTCCCGATCCGGCATAAGCCCCTCTGCCCGCTTCAGCATAGAATCTCTGCCCTCGGGCGAGATCATAAATGTATCCCAGCCGGCAATCATCCCCGCTGATGTAGATTGACAGGGCGTAGAATGGTATGCCAGAAATGGCGTTGAATGTCCCATCCAGGGGATCGAGATGAAGGAAATGGTCGGGATTTTCGCCTATCCTCACCTCTCCCCTCTCCTCGCTCAGCACCAAAAAGCCCATGCCCGACGACTGCAACACATCCAGGACCGCATTCTCTGCTGCGCGGTCGATCACCTTGGTGGGAGTGCCGTCTGCACCCATGTTCACCATCTGCCCGCCGGACGCGGTGCCGATCATATCCCGGATAGAGGAGGCCACAGCTCTAGAGGCGTCATCGCAAAGCCCCAGAAGTCTGTTGCCGGAGGTGGAAAGTAGCTCGCTCATCCCTCAAGATGTGGCGAGATCACTATAAAAGCTCTCAGGTCAACTACCGCGTCCTGAAGGGCGCGGCTTGCGACTACGCAAAAAGTCGTGTCGCGTCTGGTGGGCTGACTAAACCACCCTGAGACTCAAGGATATACCTCAAATCTCGTGTTCGGTGCTCGATGTTCATAGCACCAACTCTATCGGCATGGGTCTCGTAACCGCATTTTTCGCATCGGAAGGCTACACCACGGCGGTTATTTCGGCTGATGTGGTTACATCTGGGGCAGGTTTGGGAAGTATATTCAGGATTTATGTAAATTACAGCTATCCCGGCTTCTTTGGCTTTATATTCCACAAAAGCCTGTAGTTGCCTGAATGCCCAACTGCTATGCTCGTACCTGAATTCTGTAGAGACCTTGTTTTCCGTTCTCTTTCTGATATCCGTCAGATCTTCCATACCGATTGCCGAAACACCGTTATCTGTAGCGAATTTCACCAGGTCCTTGGATACCTTATGATTAACGGCGGTCATGAACCGTGTCTCTCGGCCCGCTATTTTTTTGAGAGTTCTCATAGAGGACCGAGTGCCCAAATAACGACCACCTGCCTTCTGTAATCTCCGGCGTTCCTTGGATCGGATGTTCCTGTGGTTCTTGATCTCACCACCTGCGAAGAACTTGCATTGCTTGTCTGTGGTAGATGCAACCGCCAGGCAATTAATGCCAACATCTACCCCCATGAAAGTGGATGCATCGACTATATTCCTGTCTGGAATATCCTTCGCACAGGCCAAATGGAAAAAGTAAGCTCCGTTTTTGTGTAAACAAAGCTTGGATGCTAGATATTTCCAGGACCCGTCGAAGTATCTCTGAGCATATCGATAGTTCAGGAGTTTGTATCTCCTGCGCCCTGCCAGTGTGGTTATGCTCAATGTATCTCCAGATATGCCGAAATCGCGTTCAAACGAGAATGTTGCGGATGTTGGATCGAAATCCAGGAGTTGCCATTCAGACTCCTTTTTGTCGATCTGACTCTGAAGTGTCTTGTAAGCTCCTGATACCTGGCGGGCCACGTTGCAAGCCATTTGCGATTTCAGGTTAAGATTGTTCCGTAGATGCTTGTAAGTCGCTTTTTGGAGCTGTCCACTTCCAATGGGCTTACCGATGTCGAACGCAATTTGTGAGGCATAATTCATGCCGCGAGAGAAAGTTGCTAGCAGCTCGGCTAGATCATTATCTGGCACATCTAGCTTCAGGACAATGGTCTTTATGAGCTGCATTATCAGGTATGTTTCACTCAATGCCATATAAAGTTATTGTAGGTGAGGATATTCGCACGCGCTCCTCCCCACCGTGAACGATGGGGACTCCGCGCTGCTATGAAGTTGAACACCCTCAGTTCAGAACGGTTAGCTTTATTAGATCCTCAATCTGAACCATGCTCACACGTAACACTATGGAGGGATTAATCTGATCTTAGGACTACCGACAGAGACGTTCATAGGAATCATCATTGTACCAGTATTCATCTCGATTCTGCTCCTGATATGGGCTTTGAGGTGGTGATGGATATGGATATTACCACGTTGGTTGTTGTTGCTGTCTATTTCATAGGGCTCATCGCCATTGGAGCTTTCGCTTCCAAGAAGATTAAAAACTCCGAGGACTTCTTGGTGGCGGGAAGGAACCTGGGATTCTGGACCTTCACTCTTCTCGTGGTATCCAGCATCTGCAGCGGCATGACCATCCTGGGGGTGGCGGGTCTGGGATATGCCACCGGCTGGCCGAGCATCTGGGAGCAGATATTCGTCCCCCTCTGCGCTGCGGTGTGCATACTGTTCTTCGGCTCGAAGCTTCACGCGGTCGCCGCCAAGACCGGTTATGTGACCATGCAGGATTATTTTGCCCACCGCTTCTACAGCCCCCGGGGGATCAGAGGAACATCCGCCATAATCGGGGTTTTCATCTCCATCATCTATCTGGTGGGCCAGTACATCTCCATCAGCATGGTCTTGTCATGGCTTTTCAAGATACCCTATCAGTGGGCTCTGGTGATCGGTGCGGTCATCGTCATGGGCTACACCATCCTGGGAGGGCTGTATGCCATCGGCATGGCCTCATTGATCCAGGGGATGATGATTCTCTTGGGGGTGCTGCTCGTCGGTCCGGCGGTGATCGATGCTGCCGGCGGATTGACCCATGTTAATACCGTCTTAGCGGAGATGGATGTCAATATGACCCACCTGTGGTATCCCCAGGTCCACCCGCCCTATGCCGGCTATGCCTTCATGACCCCCATGTACCTGGTCTCCTTCTTCTTCCTGCTCACCTTCGGCCTGGCAGCAGCTCCTCATGTGGTAAACAATGTGCTGGCCGCAAGAGAGGACCGGTACTTCAAGTGGGCCCCCCTTGCCGCTTTCGTCATCTATGCGGTGATCATGTACATTTGCAAGATCACCGGGTTTGCTGCCCGATCGATGGCCGAGGAGGGGATGATTGCCATGCCTACCGGGGTCTCCAATCCTGCAGACTACTCTTTCATTGTGGCCTCGGAGTATGTCTTTCCGGGGATATTCGCCCCTCTGGTGGCGGTGATAGTCCTATCCGCTGTGATGTCCACAACCGACCGCTTGATGCTGACCATAGGAAGCTATGTCAGCTGGGACATATACCGGCAGTTCATCAACAAGGAGGCCTCGGAGAAGTCGATCACCCTGCTCAGCCGGGCGGCGATAGTCGCCTCTACGGTTATCACTCTGTACCTGGCCTGGTCCAATCCCCCGGAGCTATTGGCCTGGCTGATCTGGATGGCCATCGGAGTGATGCTGGCCTGCTTTGTAACACCGCTGTTCGCCGGGCTGTACTGGCGGCGGGCCACTCGGGAGGGGGCTCTGGCCTCGATGATCCTGGGACTGGTGGGGACGTTCGCCTTCAGCTATTATGCCAAGTTCATCGCCCCCATGCCCATGCACCCCAGCATGTACGGATTTGTCATCTCAGTGGCAGCGATGATCGTGGTCAGCCTGGCCACGGCCAAGCCCTCGAAAAAGCTGCTGGATGAGACCCGGACGGGAATGTTCATCCGCGGAGAGGAGGAGCGAAAAACCAGGTCCTGAATAAGGCGGTTGAGAAACCTCAGAATAGCCCAAAAGGTCGCGAGCAGCCCGGCAGCCGGCCGGGCTTGTTCGCCCGGGCTAAGCGATAAGATCTAATATGACGAGCAGATAGTAAAGGGGCAGGGCCCGTGGTCTAGCTGGTTATGACATCGCCCTTACACGGCGGGGATCACGCGTTCGAACCGCGTCGGGCCCATCTTTTCTTTTTCCTATATTATATCAAGATCTCTTTAGATCAGGAGCATTGAGAGGATTCCAGCCAGGGCCATGGGCAGAAGGATTGCCGCTGTCCGGTTGCCGAATTCTCTGCTCCCCAGGAGATAAGCCATTCCCAGTTTCACCAGGGTGTTGGCGATCACCGCCAGGGTGATGGAGGTGGCAGCCATGCTGGGAGTAAGGGTCGACCGGGCTAAGGTGGCCATGCTCAGGGTGATGGCATCGACATCCACGAGACCTGAGAGTATGCTGGCTGCATAGATTCCCGTATCCCCAAAGTACAGGCCGGCAAGGCGGGAGATGATCAGGACCAGGGCGAAGAGCGAGCCCAGCTTGAGGGCGGGGAGGATGCGGAAGGGATCGGAGACCTTCACCTCGCCCCCCTGGGGCGGGCTTTTGCGGTGAGATATGTAGGCAAGGGCAACGCCTACAGCGGTCATGGTCAGGAGGGGTATGAAAAGGTCTGGCAAAACTTCCTTGTTTACTATTGCGGCGATGAAAAAGACTCGGGGAAAGACAGTGCTGCTGGCGATGGCCGTGGCGAAGACGGCGGAGGATAGTAGCTGGGGATTGATCTTCGACTCCTCCGCCAGGGAGGAGGTGACGGCGATGCTCGAGGCCAGGCCTCCCAGGATGCCGGTCAGTGTAAGGCCTCTCTCCGCCCCCAGGATGCGGATGAGGATGTAGCCGGTGTAGCCTATCAGGCTGACCAGGATCACGAAGAGCCAGATCTGGCGGAGGTTGATCACCCTCCAGGGGTCGACGGCCTCCAGGGGCAGTATGGGATAGATCACCAGGGCGATTATTCCCATCTTGAGGGTGTCGAGCAGGTCCGCCTCGTTCAAGGCCTCGACGTAGCGGTGTGTGACCGTCCGGGTGGCCAGGATCCAGGTGGTGATGATTGCCAGGGAGACGGCCAGGGCGATCTTATCAGGATTGCTGCTGAGCATTCCCAGGACGAATGCAACCACTGCGGCCACGGCGGCTGTGAGATCTATCCTTCCCAGGGAGCTGACGGCGGAGGCGTAGCCCACCGCCACCAGAATGATAAATGAGGAGAGAGCGCCGACGGCAAAGAGGGATCCATACTGGGCGGCCAGGGTGGCGGACAGGGCGCCTAACAGGGAGATCAGGATGAAGGTCCTCAGGCCTGCTACGCCCCGGACCTTCTCCTCCGCCAGACGGCGCTGGCGCTCAGTGCCGATGAGAGCTCCAATTAGCATGGCCACTAGAAAGGGGTAGATGTCCACAAAATCCATTTGCTCTCTATTTAATTCACAGGTTGATAAATTTTTGCTGACTGGTTGTTCGCAATAAGCTTTAAGGCAAAAGGAGCCAGTCTCCGCAGGGATGGCAAAGCAGAAGGTCGGCGATAAGGTTCTAGCTTGCATTCGTATTCTGGAGGAGGAGTATGGCGTTCCCCGGCAGGATCATATCGATCCTCTGGACCTTTTGGTGATGACCATACTCTCACAGAATACCAGCGATATCAACAGCCTGCGGGCGTTCGCCAATCTGAAGAGGGACTACGGGAATTATGAGTCGCTCCTTTTGGCCCCAACGGAAGAGGTAGCGGACTGCATCCGGGAGGGGGGTCTGGCGAATATCAAGGCCCTGCGGATACAGGAGGTCCTCCTCAGTATAAAGAGGGACCGGGGGGCGATGGATATCGGCTTTCTGGAGGGGATGGATAAGGACGAGGCCATGAGCTACCTCCTGGACTTGCCCGGCGTTGGGCCGAAGACGGCGTCGATCGTCCTGCTCTTTGCCTTTGGCATGCCGTTCATGCCCGTGGACACCCACGTATTCCGGGTCTCGCGGCGGCTGGGCCTGGTTACTGAAAACCTATCGCCGGAGAAGGCGCAAAAAGCCCTGGAGAGGATTGTGCCCCAGGAGTGCTACCACTCCTTTCACCTGAACCTGATCCGCCACGGGAGGCAGATCTGTCGAGCCCGTGGGCCGAAGCATGAGGAGTGCGCACTGAAGGAGTGTTGCGACTGCTTTCTACAGGGCCAAAAGCCTTAAATGATAGTAACAACCACCCCCCATCCGCGCTCCGGTAGTGTAGCTCGGCCAATCATGTAGGACTCTCACTCCTTCGACTTGGGTTCAAATCCCAACCGGAGCATGATTTTCTAGTAAAGCATCTTTCTATTCGCTCTTTCGATAAGGACGCCGTTTTTCGGATTGACCACATCCTGGAAAGAGATTATGAGGACTCTAG
>NZ_DAIK01000023.1:7424-8920 GCF_002496085.1 Methanosaeta sp. UBA458
AGATGCTTGTGAGTCTAGACAACTGCTTCAGCCCGGGGGATCTCTATCGCATGCCATTAATAGGTGGTATGGCTAAACCCAATCGCAGTCTTAAGGCTATCCAGCCTTCGATAACGCCCTTCAAGTTCTCACGACATTCTTCTAGGGTTTTTCCTATAGCCCACACTCCTCGAAGTTCGGGGATCTCGCCGTAGAAAGGCTCTTGGTCTTCGATGATCTCATAAGTTGCCTTTGATAAAGCCGCCCGGATATACTCAGCGAACATAGCACTTTTCCTATGCGCTCTTAAAGGATTTAAAGCTTGATCATGTGATGCAGGCCACATCGAAACCCATATCTCTCCTACTAGATGGGTGCATATTATGGCCATGATGATGAGACATCCACAAGCCGCCCGGGATTTAGTGGACGAAAGGCTTAAGTCATTTTCTCCTGAGCAGCGTGAGCACTTCAGAGAGAGCACGCACCACAATCGCCGGGTACTAAAGAAGCTATCCAAGATGTAGCTACCTGCCGCCTTCCAGCCGGCGGGCCTTCCTACGAATCCATCTTGCTGTCTTCTCAATATTGCATTTTCGATTCGCCATTACATATGGTCTTGTGCTTTCGCGGTCTTGCTTCATTCCTATTCGCCTTTCTCTTGCCAGTGCGTTCATAGGGGCGGGCATGGATCTGATTTGCATTAAAATTGTCATGCTACCTGAAATGCAGCCAGGAAGGGAAAGCAGAAAGAGATATATCCATTCCCGTCAGGATTAACTAACATGCCTGCTGCTGTGAAAACTCCAATGCGCAAGACTGATCGCGCCAGCCCACAACGGGAAGAGGAGAGCTTTGCGGAAGGAATAATAAAAGGTCTTAGGGATTTCAAAGATGGTCGGATCACACGCTTCAAGAATGATGAGGAGTTGGCCGATTACCTGCGAAATCTGTAGATAATTATGGCTTATCAGCCAATCACTACATACTATTTCGAGAAAAGATTTAAAAAATTAACTAAAAAAGATGGATTATTAAAAGAACGAGTGATTAGGAAGCTTCAGGATATCATCAGTAATCCCGCCATCGGAGAGCCAAAGCGTCATGGCCTCCGAGGCCTTCGAAGCGTGCATATTGATCCCTTTGTTGTGGCTTATTTGGTTATTAAAGACAAAATTTTATTAATTAACTTTGACCATCATGATAAAGTCTATGAAGAGACTTCAAAAATCATAGTTGCTCTGCTAAACGATCCCCGGACCATAGAAGCGCTTACCAATGCAGGAATTACCCCCGAAGAATATGCAGCCTTCTTGAAATCCTTCCGAAAAAAGAATTGATCATCTCTCCTATTTTGCCGACTCAAATACTCATCTCACCCAGGCTTCGTGTGATACCCAGGAATACAAACCATTACTTCATGCAAAAGCTTTTTCGTCTCCAGGGCAAAGCCGTCACCAGGAGGATTACAATAATTGACGATCTGCCCCACGCATGCAAAGCCTGCTGCACAGTTA
>NZ_DAIK01000023.1:9045-10047 GCF_002496085.1 Methanosaeta sp. UBA458
GCCCGGTGGACGTTGCAGGCAGCGCCATGCCCATGCAGAAGATCGAGACCGTGAATATCCCCAGGAGCGAGGCCCTGGCCGGAGGCCAGACCACCTGGGGGAGCTGCAAAGCATCATGCAGAACGATATTCAGGATATAGATGCAGATTTATCCTCCAGGCTTTCTCCAGTTTGAGCGGATGCCTATTTAGCCTGCATTCATAATTGGGGGCAAAAGGCGCATGCTACACATTTTTATTGATGAAGCTGGTGTTGCTGGCACCACCCAAAACTTCGTTATCGGCTTTGCATTTTTCTCAAACAAAAATTATAAACTTTGTGTAGATAATATGAAGTCTGAGATAAAAGGGCTTAAAGGAAAAGAACCTAGAGAGTTGCATTTTCATGATATGAGTCCTGAAATAAAAATGGAGTTCTTAACTTGCCTGGCTGAGCTGAAAGGAAGGTTTGGATATATCCATGTTCAGAAGGAAAAAATCGATAAGGAATTTCAAAACCATCCTGATAATAATTTAATATATAACTTAATGTTATTTTATTTGATCGAAAATCTTGTTAAGAGCGGATACTCAGCGGAGCATATCACTGTTTATGTTGATCAGCGCTCAACTGATAGGGCAATAAAGCGGGATTTGGCCAGGTACCTTCCCATGAAAGTCAATCCGTTGCTCAAGGACAGAAGGCTTTACGTTAAATGGGAGCGGTCGCATAACAGCAGAGGCATACAGTGTGCAGATTCCATCTGTGGCAGCGTATATAGGAAATTCGAGAAGAACGATAGCAGGTATTATGACGTAATCAAGCCCAATTTCATCATCGCTAGAGATTATCTCTTCGGAAAAGTATAAAGATCACTCCCATCGGTCATCTATGCGCAAAGCGCACATCCCAATGGGTAACTAATTAAATAATACCCTTCGGGCATAAATGCTTTTCGTACAGAATATCGTTCATGCAAAAGCTTTTTCGTCCGCCAGGGCAAAGCCGTCGCCAGGAGGATTA
>NZ_DAIK01000156.1:0-2716 GCF_002496085.1 Methanosaeta sp. UBA458
GCTGTCTTAGCCATATCTTTTGCTCCAGCTGAACGCAACGATCGAGCTTAAATATGGCAAAGTAGGAAACTGCATTCCTCAATGAAGATCCGTGTAGTGCTGGACATTCTAGGCCTCATGCTGGTGCTCTTAGGGTCCTTGATGTTGATACCGGGAATTGTAGCTGCAATTTATAAAGAGCCCGCCGGAGTAATGGCTTTCGGTCTTTCTTCCTTTATCACAATTTCAGCAGGCCTAATAATCAGACGCATTGGCGAGAAAGGAGAGGTGACAAACAAAGAGGCTTTTGTAATTGTGGCTCTCGCCTGGCTCTTGGCAACGATCTTCGGATCATTACCATTCATATTTCTTGGATTGGATGAAACCGATTCGCTCTTCGAAACCATGTCTGGATTCACAACTACAGGTGCCACTATTCTAACTGAATCGGATTCGCATGGATACTGGATCATTAACTCGACAGCGGCAGATAATAGTCTTGCCCACAATTTGATACTTACTCTATTCAAATCTCCTGAAGTGCTATTATCAGGAATTGGGAAGATATCGACATCCGATTCGGGTTTCAATAATTACGTCGAGAGTACTTTTTTTGGCTTGCTCTTTTGGAGGGCTTTTACTCAGTTGTTAGGCGGCATGAGCATCATCCTGCTTTTCATTGCTATCCTGCCCCATCTTGGGGTAGCAGGCAGGCAGCTCTACTATGTTGATACTAGTCGGGAAGCCTTGACTCCCAGAGTGAGGAGCACGGCCAAGATCTTTTGGGGTATATATCTGGGTTTCGTAGCTCTACAGACGATTTTGCTCTGGTCCGCTGGAATGTCCTTGTACGATTCGCTTTGCACCTCTTTTACTACTATATCAACCGCAGGATTTTCGCCGTTATCCGCAGGTATAGTTGCTTACGACAGCGTATTGATCGAAGCAATTTTAATAATATTCATGATTGTAGGGGCGACCAACTTCATTTTGCATTATCAATTTATATATAAAAACGATTTTTTATGTTATTTCAAGGATCCTGAATTCCGATTATATTTATTTCTTCAAGCCACGGCCACAGCACTGATTGTTCTATGGGGCGGTGTAGATGGAGGCGTCCTGCATAGAATTCGCCTTGCTGGATTCCATGTAGTGTCAGTAGGAACCACTACGGGATTCACAAATACTTTCGACTATGCCCACTGGTCTTCAGCGGCCAATATGGTTATTATTATGCTAATGTTGATTGGCGGATGCGCTGGAGCAACCGCAGGCGGCATTAAAGTTCTTCGGGTGCTCTTGATAAAGAAGTATGCTCGCCGAGAGTTGATGAAGATGCTCCATCCAAAGGCAGTTATTCCCATAAAGCTCAATGATATTTCAGTTTCTGAGGGGGTATTGATATCTGTTTTGTTCTTCACGATAATGTATCTGATTATCTTTTTTGCCTGCTCCCTGTTATTGACGATAACTGAATCTGGAAATCAAAATTTCGATCTTTTATCTGCAATATCGGCTGTGGCCACCTGCATGGCCAGCGTAGGGCCAGGGCTTGGTGTAGTAGCTTCAGATTTTTCCCAAGTCACTCCTGTGGGAAAAATGATTGCGATCTTCTGTATGTACATCGGGAGAATGGAAATCCTGCCGGTGATGCTCTTATTCATCCCGAACCTGTGGAAAGACTAGAAATGGAAATTTTGAATTCTCCAAAACCCTTTTCTCCTATGCAGGAGGCTTATCAAATATCTGGCTGGTTATTGTTTGATCTGCCAGGCTGGAGATCAGGTCATACAATATATCCATGGGCGGCTCATCGGAATAGACTGCTTTCCCTGTCAGGGGATCGATATAGGAATATGCCGTCCTTCCCGTTTTATCATCCTGATAGCTGTAGTAGGTGAATATTGGATGCTGGGTGTCTGGATTCAGGTAGGTGTAGGTCTTCTTGCCGGTGAATGGATCCAGATATTCCAACAAAGGCAACCCTGTATCTGGATCGGTATAAGCATCATCCAGCCATTCGCTGAGGTTCAGCTTGCCCTGAGTATAGTTGGGATCAACAATCAATTTGCCGTCCTCTATCCTGCTCCCTCGGGGGACGCCTCCCCAGTTCCATAGATTGCTGCTGTTGTTCTCGCCTGTGCTAACGTTGCTTTTCTGAACTGGCTGAGGATTCTCGGCCTTGAAGCTCTCAATCCAGTCCCTGGCAAATTCGCCGCTCACGCTCTGGAATTCAGGGGCGTTCTGGGAGCTGCAAGTGACTGCAAGGAAAAACAGCAGTGAAGTGATCAATATTGCCGCTACAGCAGGGATATTTTTCATTTCAATCCATCCTATCCTAATCGATCTTCCTGGCGGCAACCTCAATCGCCCGGACGACGCTCTCTTGCGGTATTATGGTAGCTACAGGAATGGTGAGCAGCTTTTCCACCGTAGGGCTGACGATAGGAGCGCAGACCAGAGCCGAGGCTCCATCCCTCTCCGCCCTCACCGCGGCAATTATGGCCTCCTCGATGTTGGTTGCCGAATACTCTCTCAATGTCAGCAATCGGTCTCCTATCTTCATCTTCTTCTCGCTGATCTTGTCCAGGACCGGCCGGGCGGCAATGATGGCGATGAAGTCCCCTCCCGAGCCCTCCAGCTGGCGGATGGTCTTCACAATCTGGCGCAAAGTGGTGATATTCGGCTCCCGGTGGCCGGAAAGGATCTTATAAAGAGTGCTCTGGGGTATCTC
>NZ_DAIK01000156.1:2810-6332 GCF_002496085.1 Methanosaeta sp. UBA458
ACCCTTTCCACATTTGGCATACTATTGGGTATGCAACAGCTAATATTTGTACTTTTGGGATATAACCTAAACGTGCCTGCCGGATACAATTCTTGTACAAAAAGGATAAAATTTGGTCGCAAATAGAAAATGTTATATTCCCTTTGGTGAAGGTATCTCTCATGGGAGAATATCTGCTCAGATGCGTGAGCGATGGATCGGTTCAGCCTCCATATTCCCTGAGCTGCCCTCATGACAGCTCGCTGTTGCGGGCGGAGTACAAATCCAGGCAGCTGGGGATAAAGGACCTTCCCGGTATCTGGCGGTTCATTGACTGGCTTCCTGTCAAGGGGATCATAGAGAAAGCAACCGGAAGGTCAGTGACCTACAAAAGCCAGGGGCTGGCAAGGGAGCTGGATCTTGAGAACCTCTACATCAGCTTCAATGGCTACTGGCCGGAGAAGTATGCAAATTTGCCCACCTGCAGCTTCAAGGACCTGGAAGCTGCGCCAACCATGCAGATGCTCTTGGATAAGGGGGAAAGGTCATCACTGGTGGTGGCCTCAGCAGGAAACACCGCCCGTGCATTTGCCCATATAGCATCTTTGACTGGCCAGGAGCTGGTCTTATTTGTTCCGGAAAAAGCCCTGGAAAGAATGTGGACGATTGTACCACCAGGCAGAATAACCCTGATCGCAGTCAAAGGCGATTACCTCGATGCCATTCAGATAGCAGAGAAGGTGCAATCCCGAAAGGGTTTTACCCCCGAGGGAGGGGCGAGGAATATCGCCCGCCGGGATGGAATGGGAACGGTGATGCTGGATGCAGCGGTAACAATTGGACGCACGCCCGATCACTATTTTCAGGCAGTGGGAAGCGGCACTGGAGGCATATCCGCCTGGGAGGCCAGCCTGCGGCTGAAAAACGATGGCCGGTTCCACCCGGAACTTCCTTTGCCCAGGCTGCATCTGGCCCAGAATATACCCAATGCCCCCATCTACTATGCCTGGAAGTCTCTGGAGCCCGAGCCATACAAGGAGGATATGTTCGATGATGTCCTGTTCAATCGCAAGCCTCCATTGGACATGCCCGGCGGAGTCAGAGACGCCCTGAAGGCCACGGAGGGCATGGTTTACGGAATCACAGACAAAGAGGCCGGGGAAGCCAGGGACCTATTCGAGCAGTCTGAGGAGATAGATATTCTCAATGCCCCTGCCGTTGCTGTGGCAGCTCTGCAAAAGGCGATAGAAGCGAAGAGCGTCTCCTCAAAGGATATCATACTTCTCAATATAACCGGCGGCGGCATGGCAAGGATGAAAGAGGATCATTCTCGCCATATGCTGCAGCCGGATGTTGCAGTCTCCTCTTGGGAGGATGCAGCCCTATTTCTGGAGGAAGGATCGTGAGCCAGACTATTAGCGATACAATGAGCCGGAAAAGGATAGCTGATATAGCTGATCAGCCGATGGGCACTGCAATGAACCAGGCAGCGGTCCGCAATGAGACCAACAGTCAGCCCTTGACGCTCACCGTTCAGGGTGGAGTGGACAAGTGCGGCCACCAGGATCTTGTCCATGAGATAGAGATCTCCCGGGGAGAGATAATAGGAATCGTGGGGCCCACGGGCTCAGGCAAGAGCACTCTTATCTCCGATATAGAGCAGTTTGCCCTGGGAGATACTCCCACTGGGCGCAGCATTCTGATCAATGGCCAGGTGCCGAAAAACGAGCAGCGTTATGACCCGAGAAAGAAGCTGGTCGCCCAGCTCTCCCAGAATATGCACTTCCTGGCGGACATGCAGGTGGGAGAATTCCTGCGGATGCATGCCAAGTCTCGGGGCAAAGATCCTAATCAGGCGGACAAAGTCATCGAGCTGGCTAATACCCTGACCGGCGAGCCCATAAGCCCCGAGTTTCAGCTCACCATTCTCAGCGGCGGCCAATCCCGGGCCCTGATGGTGGCGGACATTGCTGTTATCAGCGACTCGCCAATAGTATTGATAGACGAGATCGAGAACGCGGGAATAAAAAAGCAGGAGGCATTGCGTCTCCTTTCCGGCGAGGGAAAGATAGTGGTGGTGGTAACTCACGATCCCATGCTGGCCCTGATGGCTACCCGCAGGATTGTAATGAAAAACGGGGGCATGACCAAGGTCATCAGCACCAGTAACGAGGAGCAGAGGATCTTTCTGGATATCGAGAGGGTGGACGGCTGGCTCACCCGCCTGCGTGAGACCATCCGTCAGGGCGAGGTAGTAGCTTGAAGATGGTGGTGGTGGCGGGGACGCCGGGATCGGGCAAGACATCAGTTCTCATGCATGCGGTAAAGGATCTGATCAAGGCAGGGGCTGCTCCTGCTCTGGTGAAGATCGACTGCATGTGGACCGAGGACGACCTCCGCTTCAAAAGGTTCGGTCTGCCCGTAGCCGTGGGCCTGTCAAAGGATATGTGTCCCGATCACTATGCCATCTACAATGTGGATGAGATGCTCGGCTGGGCAAAGGAGCAGGGGGCGGGAATCCTGCTAAACGAGACTGCCGGCCTGTGCCTGCGCTGCGCTCCTTATCCGGATCAAGCTCTGGCCATCTGCGTGATCGATGTCACCACCGGCCCCAACAGTCCGCTGAAGGTGGGGCCGCTCCTCACTACCGCAGATGCTGCAGTCATGACCAAGGGCGACCTCGTCTCCCAGGCGGAGAGGGAGGTCTTCAGAGAGCGCATCCTGGAGGCAAATCCCGGTTGCCGGATCATCGAGGCCAACGGCCTGACCGGCAAGGGCTCCTCTGAATTCGCCGAGCTGATCTTGAGCTGGCCGGAGATCTCGGGAGTGATGACCTTGCGGCATAATCCTCCTTTAGCCATCTGCACCTTATGTACCGGCGAGTTGCGCGTCTCCAAGGAGCACCACAGGGGAATGCTCCGTCATCTGGATGGATTCATGGAGTACACCGGCGAATGATGAGGTTGATGAGGTTTGGAGGATCGTGAAGCGGATTGAGAAGCTCCTGCCGGGGTACAACTGCGGGGAGTGCGGATTTTCCAGTTGCCGGGAGTTTGCCGGAAAGCTGGTGGATGTGGCAGGCCTTGTGAGGTGTCCCATCCTCAAGCAGGAGAGGTTCAGTGGCAGGGCGGAGGAGATTGCAGGCCTCCTCGGCTCTTCGGAGAGGACAGAGGAGATAGTAGGCGTTTTGGATGGTCTTATGGCTGACTTCTCTCTATCACCCCTTCCAGGGGAGCCATCCTGCCGGGAGGACCTGCATCCCTTCAATCCCGAGGCCCGGCTTGAGGAGGGCGACATCTTCCGCTACCGGCCGCTGGGCTGTCCCATCACTCATTTTGCTAGAGTTCTCAAATCCAGCCAGGGCGTCGTTACCGTCCATCTGATCGGGCCGGTTCATCTGCTCCTGGGATTGCCTGCGCCCGAGGACATTGGCATATGCCTGGTTTTGGCCTTCGAGGGCACTGTCTGCCGGGGCAGGAGGCCGGAGGTGGGGGAGACGGTGCGATTTCTGCCCGAGCACTGCATGATGCAGAAGGTGCACTC
>NZ_DAIK01000156.1:6416-7607 GCF_002496085.1 Methanosaeta sp. UBA458
AGAAATAGAGTCGATGCAACTTGACAAAATAATGATTCTTTGCATAGCTTCTAATCCGTCTGCAATAATAGTAAAGGACGGCCTTAATTTTTAGCTCGAACTAACTGAATGTGGGTTTATACGGCAAATCAACTTCCAACATGGCAAAATAGTTATATATCTAATCAGTACCATAATTATTAATGGTGATATGATGGGCGGCTTGAGCCAAAAATACTACAGAAATTGTTTTTTATTTTTAATATTCATATTTTCAACGATAGTGTTTTGTGAAGCCATAGATGATAGGATCTACGATGACGATGAGAACTCTCGCTCTGAGGCTGTGGATTTCGGCACGAATTGCATGCGAGGACCAGTAACAAGTATGACCCCCCCAATAACTCAGAATTTCATTATGAAAATAGGCGCTACTATAGAGCAGAAGAATGCAAGAGATGTA
Organism: Methanosaeta sp. UBA458; assembly: GCF_002496085.1. Taxonomy (NCBI): domain Archaea; kingdom Methanobacteriati; phylum Methanobacteriota; class Methanomicrobia; order Methanotrichales; family Methanotrichaceae; genus Methanothrix; species Methanosaeta sp. UBA458. Next base: position 6,859 of record NZ_DAIK01000156.1, read on the forward strand.
TACATCAAAGGCTTCGGAAATATGACACTATTGTTTCAGCCAACAGCAAATCCAGATAAGCTTAATGTTAAACTTACAGATATACGTCTGGAGATCTATCCTTTTAATCTACCATTACCACCAGGTAGTCCACAGAAGATTATTAGATCTAATCGAATTGCATTGGATGGAAGTAACTTCGATATTAAGGCTTTCAATGGCACTTTAGATCGGAGAACAAAGAAGGTGGCCTTGAAATTTGTCATCATTCTGGATCCTGATAAGATCCCAGAAATGAAGGCGCTTGGAATTAGAGAACCTTTAAAGGCGATAGCCATTGAGGAAGGCACTATGGATATCGAAAAAGGTCTTATTGCTACTTATTCAGAGCCATTTAATCTGGGCTCCGGTCCCCAATACATAACCGTGTCAGGAGATCAATTCAGTAGCTGTAAACCCGCCTTTTCAGATTGCTCTTCAGATCCTCTCAGTTGCTGTTCCGGGAGTTGCGTTTTTGGCATATGTGATTGCATAGAGGTTGGAGAAAGAATACCATCTGGATCTTCCGAGGATGTCTGTTGCTCAGGAGATGCAAAGGCGAATTTATGCTGCGCTAAAGATGGGATGGAGACTGATGAATCATATAATTGCTGCGAAGGTCTTACTTATTCAAGAAGATCCGGGCGTTGTCTCACTCCAACCGATGCATGTATAGAAGATGGCTGCCAATGGACAAGATCATCTTGTTCTTGTGAAGAAAGAGATTGTTT
>NZ_DAIK01000018.1:0-10642 GCF_002496085.1 Methanosaeta sp. UBA458
GAACTTTTCGGGAGGTTAGGTTACAACTGGGCAAAGCGTCTTGAGTACCCGATCGAGGCGATGGTCATCGCCAAGGCCTGCTGGAAAAATATTTAGTGCATTCGGCCCAAGGTCCACCCTTAGGCATCATCAAGGCGAGCCAGCCCGGGCAGTTCCCTCTTGACGGCTTCCGTCACATGGTTCAAAGGAATGTTCAGGCATTCAGCCATCTTTTTCAGATCCTCGTACTCAGGCTTTATGCTTATTATCTTTCCATCAACATATGACGTCTTGACCCTAACCTCGAAGATCTTGCCCTGAATTGAGAACTGACGCGGCACTCGCTCCCTATCAGCTACAACTCGCGGAACCTCTTGCACTCGCACCCCCAGTGTCCCAGTCTCTTCCATGAGAACCCTTATCATCCTGTCACAAGCACTGTGATCGGTGATCACTGAGATGATGCTTACAGGCCGGTTCTTCTTGCCTTGGGCTGGGGTCACGAAAACGTCAACTGCACCCTCTTTAAACAATCTTTGCATGACATAGCCCACCGTCTCCCCGGATAGATCGTCGATATTTGTCTCAAGGAGGATTATGCTCTCCCTTGTCGCTCGAAAGCTCTCTCCTTCAAGGATTCTCAGAACATTGGGCCTTCCATTCAGATCGCTAGTTCCGGCACCGTAGCCCACAGCGATTGGTTTCATGGCCGGATAGAAATCCACAATATAGTCCGCAAGATTGGCCAGGAGCGCGGCGCCGGTGGACGTTGTCAGCTCACTGTCCACCGGCAACGAGGAATAAGCCATTTGATGCTTGCACAGGATTTCTAGAGTTGCAGGCGCGGGACCTCCTATCTGGATGCCGTCTATTCCGACTGCACTGGAACCAAGGGCCGGCGGAGTGGCATAGATGGTTCCCTCCAAGAATCCCTCTTTATCGAGGATGTAGGCCGATCCAAGAACCTCGAAGAGCGTTTTCAGCGATGCAACCCTGCAGCTGGAGAAGCTATGGCGGTGCACCCGCTCTCCGGCCGCGATCAGGTCCTCTAGCACAGACACGACAAGGCCTGAGGCCTCCCTGGACAGATTCAGCTCTTCCATCAGTTTGCGAGCAGATGCAACCAGCACAATTCCGCTGCGAAATCTCTCTTCCATTAGCACGACATCTATCTTTTTGGCAGAGATCCCGCAAGAGCAGTTTTTTTCGAATTTATAGGAGAAAGCTGTGCAATTTGGCAGCTCTCCTATTGCTTTGGCTAAAGGCTCCAGGGTGGCTGGAGACCGTATTAGATCCACCAGTGAGGAAAGAAGCATCTCACTGGATATTCCAGCAACCCTCGAATCTATGACTAAAGTTTTCAATTTTAGGGCATCCCCTCGGCTGGCGCAGTCAGGCTGCTGTAGATCCTGCGGGCAATCCGGGCCACTTCGAGAGCGTTCTTACGTGCTCCTGGGATGGCTCTTGTTAGATAAGCCCCGCTCTCTGCCATCTTGGAGGCCGCCTTTTCGTCCTCTCCCAAGACGGCGGCTATTGCAGCAGGTACTGTGATGTTGATGATCGTGTGGCCAATGTACTGCAATTCCTGTGCCAGCACAGCGCCTGCGAATATGGCAGTTCCCATATCCGGGTCATCTCTCCCCTTTCCCTCGAGGGCAAACTCCGGAACCGTCTTGGCCGACAGGTCCTCGATATGGTATTTCTTGCCATCTATCTGCACGTCATAGGATATGTAGGAGTCGAATCCCCAGAACTTGTCGGTGAACTTGTCCGTTCTGCGCGCCTGAGGCCGAAGAGCAGTGAACTGGAGGCTTATCTTCTTGCCTGTGAACCCAGAGAGAACTGTCGAGCCCCTTTCCTCAACATAGGCTTTGCGCTTATCGTCCAGAATTCTGGCCACATCCTCGACCTTCTTTCCGGACTTGATCAGGTCATAGGCATCCATCGCTCTCCGGTAAATGGCGCGGTCCCGCACATCCTCGCTGGCGAGAATGCAGGCCCGGCTCACGGGTCCGCGGCTGACCTCCTCTGCCTTTCGAGTGATTGTGTTCAAGGCGCACAACGACATCTCTGGATCAATGAAGGACCTCATCTTGTAATCCTTGATCTTCTCAGCCACCTGGAAGACGTCTCCGTCGAATTTCATCAACAATCGCAGGGTAGGAAGGACATCTCCGCAGAGATGACCCAGAGGTGGATTTACCGGCCCTCCAGAGAAACCTGCTCCGATTACAGGAGATTCCTCAAATCCAGCAAATATCTCGTTTAAGGCCATAGAGCCGATAACTGAAGGGCCGCCGATATCCTTTAGTATGAGACCGAAATCTCCAATGACCCTTGCAGTATCAAACTCGTCTTTAGACCCGCGGACATGCAGCTTTTCAGGAAGCTTGGCAGCCTCAATTGCACCCTTGCCTGCCAGATAAGCCGAGTCCACGCTTCCAAAGGCGCCAAACTCCTCGCCGAGGAATGCGTCGGGATGGACCAGCTCCATGGCCACTGTGGCACCGATGAATGCAGGCCATAGAGGGTATGCTGATATTCCAGCGCCATTCATGCTCTTCATCATGGCCTCGGTTCCGATCTTGGCAGCATTTCGTGCTAGCTCTGGAAAATTATAGTCCTCTCCAAGAGAGCTGTGACCGTAGATAGCTCCGCCAGCGATGAATGGAGGCAGGATCGATCCATCGACACTTGTCAGCTTTTTGTCCATAAGCTGCTCATACACGGCCATGTAAGCTGGGAATGCGGGAACTCTATGAGTGAACTTGGAGGTGACAAGGGCGATTGCGCTGGTCCTGGCAGCGCCCGAGTGCATCCTGGCTATCGCTCCTAGCTTCCTGTTGCCCATGGGCACTCCTGCTCGCGCGCATGTTCCGCAGAAATAGGCCAGCGAGGCCACCAGCAGCGCGGCGTTCTCCGGTGATGCCCCTGCTTGCATTGTCTCTTTTACGGCCTTTTCAATGACCAGATCGAGGGGAATATGAGGCAAAGATGCATCAATCATGGTAATTCCGCTCATAAGCCTCATCTCGGGAGAACTCATCCCCCCAAAGGTATCCTCAGCCAGTGAGTTAGCCGCACAAAACGCAGGTATCACCAAAGATCCATGACCCTTGGTTGCCGCTTCGATCTTGTCGTTGGTCATGTAGTCCGGCTTGAATGTGGCTGCCATTGACGCGGCCAGTATCGCTCTTGTTCTTTCTTCGTTCATATTATTTTCACTCCACCATCTTTTATCATATAAGCGCCAAAATATTAAAGGATTGCCTTAAGGCGAAAAAATAGCCTCTTCTCGGAGGATGATGGGGATACGCTCCTGGACTGCCTCCGACAGGCCGTCGGCCACATCGAAGATGACCCGGCCTTTCTGCCAGATGCAGTTGGCGATGACTACGTCTCCTGAAAAGCCGCGCTGGCCATCCTCCCCAGCTCCCTTGCCCTGGCGAAAGCGGCATCTGCGTTGACGCTGTCGCCGGTTGCTCTGAGAGCTTCACCTTTGTTGTACCAGGCCAAAGCATAGTCCGGATTGATCCTGATTGCCTCGTCATAGCAACGGATGGCTTCTGTATAGTTGCCTTGCTCTCCGGAAGCTCTGCCTTTGTTGTTCCAGGCCAGAGCGTCGTCTGGATCCAGCCCGATGGCCAGGTCATAGCAGTGGATGGCTTCAGTAAAGTTGCCCAGGTTGGCGTAAGCATTTCCTTTATTGTTCCAGGCCATGCCGAAGTCCGGATTGATCCTGATAGCCTCGTCGAGGAATCTAATGGCTTCACTGTGGTTGCCCTGCAAATGGTAAGCTACGCCTTTATTGTTCCAGGCCATGGCCAAGTCCGGGTTGATTCTGATTGCCTCGTCATAGCATTGTATGGCTTGCACATATTTGCCCTCAATGGCATAGTCAAGGCCTTTGTTGGTCCATTCTTCTGCCGTTTGCTGCCCTTGTACGCTGTGAGCTAGAATAAAGAGGAGGAGCAGTAAGCTCCAAAAGCATTTCATGGCCCTTTATGTGATCTTAAAGGAGATAAACTTTTCGAAAATTGTATCTATATGGCATTTCTCTCCCTAATGCAATATTTATCAATGCATTCTTTTGTATGATCGCACCTGTTCATTTCAATCCCCTTTGCATATCGCCAGAGTCTGAGCCTTGACCTGCTCCATCTTCTTCTTACCCACGAATACCTCTACCAGCTTCAAGGCGAACTCCATCGCCGTTCCCGGAGTGCGGCTGGTTATGATATTTCCATCAACCACCACCCGATCACTGGAGAACTGGGCGCACGACCTTACCTCCTCCTCCCCAGAAGGATGCACAGTGGCCTTCCGGCCCTGCAAGACTCCCGCTTTAATCAGGACCGATGGCGCTCCGCATATAGCTGCCACATACTTGTTCGCCTGATTCAGCTCCCTGATCATATTCAATATCCGTTCATCCTTTCCCAGGTTGATGAAGCCGGGCGCTCCTCCAGGAAGGACCAGGCCGTCCAGATCTTTATGATTGATCCTGCCCAGGCTGGTATCAGGCATCACCCGTACCCCATGAGATCCCTCTACCAATCCATCCTTCAACCCAGCGGTTACCACATCTATTCCCGCGCGTCTCAAGATATCAATGACGTTGATGGCCTCGATCTCCTCGAAGCCATCTGCCAGAGTAACCAGTATCTTCATGCCTTATAGCCTCCTCAATCAAGCTATTGGCATTGAATCCTTAAGTCTATTACTATTGATAACCCTCATTTTGGCAATCGCAATGCTAATCAATAAATATGGACCGGACCATCAGGGGTGCATATCATGATATGCAAACGCTGCGGACGGTGCTGCCTCCATCTGGACATCTTCGTCGTCAATCCCCGGTCAATTCTTCCCGACGGAAACATGAATAAGAACGATCCTGAGGCCATGATCCACAAGCCTGCGGGGCAGATGTGCCCCCACTTTGCCAATAAATCCGGACCAGAGGAAAAGATCGCAACCTGCACCATCCATCATCTGCCCTGTTATAGAGACACTCCCTGCGAGAAGTTCGAGCAGATCGGCCCAGAGGATTCCTTATGCCTCTTGAGCAGCTACCTGGATGGAAGGAAATGAGCCTGGAATGGGTCAATGGAATGCATCCCTAGACACCTTTTGCCTCCAGCGTCTCGGATGCCATCAGAAATCCGATTGCCCTCTCTGCCAAAGGATACCTATTCACCAGGGCCTTGAACCTCTTGCCATGATTCGGCTCGATGAGGTGGGCGAGCTCATGCACTATAACATAATCCTCCACCCATTGAGGAAGGCTTGCCAGACGGTCGCTTATGAGAATGGTCCGGGCGGCACAGTTGCACGAGCCACGCCGGTGCTCCTGGCGGGAGGAATATTGAATGCTATTCCAAGACAGGCTTCCCCGGAAATATCTCTCATTTAGGGCTGCCGCCCTCTGGCTTAAATGGAGGTCGTCCTTGGGGTAGATCCGTTTCTCCAGCCTGATTTGAAGCTTCTCTATATGGGCCCGAAGGGCGGCATCTGAGATGGATGCAGGAGCCAAGACCTCCATCTTTCCCGCCACCATCCGGGCCTGAATGGTCTTCTTCCGTCGCGCAGACCTCTTCACCACGATCTCCATGGAACTGAGCCTCCAGAATGATTGAGTTTGAGAGTTATTAATAGCTTTCTTCCCCAAATCTATATGGGACTATGACCGGATTTCACGGACATTCTTATTTATTATATTCACAATGCATATCATTTGCATATCATCGGCATTTCGCTTTGATTTTTCATCACCCCTTCATCTCAATTGCCTGTGCCAATCCTATCGCATCATCCGCAAACATAATTAACTATGAGATTATTTTTAAAAAACATAAGTTTACCTCAGTATTTGCCTCAAATATATCAAGGGGGTTATTAAGCTTGGGAATGGATGAGATCAAGGAGATTCGAAGCAGGATCAAAGGGATGAACCTGACCTGGACCGCGGGGGAGACAGCCGTATCAGAACTGGCCACAGACGAGAAGATGCACTACCTGGGGCTAGTGGTCCCGGAGGATGAGAAAGCGATGATCCTGCAGATGGCGGAAAGGGATAGATCTCTTGCGGCAAAATCGGGATCTGTATCCATATATCCCACCCAGTGGGACTGGAGAGACGTGTCCGGCAACGACTGGACGACGCCGATAAAGGATCAGAGGCAGTGCGGCTCTTGCGTTGCCTTTGCCACTGTGGCGGCCATTGAGTCCAATTTGGAGATCTTCAAGAGAGACCCATCCCTCGATCCCGACCTTTCCGAGGCAGATCTTTTCTTCAGGGGCTGCGGCGACTGCTGTGGACGGGGCTGGTATTTCACTCCCGCTCTGAGATTTGCTCAGTCCAGTGGAGTTCCTGACGAGGCATGCAATCCTTATCAGGGGGATAAGACCGGCAGCTGCCCGGACAGAGACAAACGCGTGGTCAAGATAGAGAGCTGGACGACCATAACCAACAGCTCCCAGGCCAAGGAGTGGCTCAGCCAGCGCGGTCCACTCATCGGCGGGCTGAGCGTTTATGAGGATTTCTTCTATTATGAGAAAGGAGTCTATAAGACTGCATACGGCGGATATATGGGCGACCACGCAGTATGCGTTGTGGGCTTCGATGATGCCAAAGGCTGCTGGATCTGCAAGAACAGCTGGGGACAGGGCTGGGGAGAAAGCGGCTGGTTCAAGATCGCCTACGGAGAATGCGGAATGGGAAGCCAGTTCGCTTTCTATGGAGTTCAGTTCACAGCAGACGATGACCTGATCATGCCAAAATCAGGAAGGGTTATTGTGCGCTTTACCGGCAAGAGCACCACTCTGGAGGATGAGATCTGGCTGCACCGTCCCGAGGAGAAGCTGATCTTCCGGGCGGTTGACTCCGATCTGGGCAAGATCCATGATCTGGGAGCCTTTCCCGCCGGAACCCGGCTCACATTTGCCCTGAAGACTTCAGCGGGGCATATCTTCTACAGCGACCAGCTCTTAAACGACGACGTCTGCGACCATGTTAACAAAACCGGCATTGGAACCTACAAATGGCAGCTTAATTGGGAGGACCTCTACGGCCTGGGGGAGAAGGACTACAACGATGTGAGCATGGAGATTGAGATCATTAGCGCCACCTCCGAGGATCTGGTGATGCCCAAAGAGGGAAGGGTCTTTGCCACCCTTAAACAAAGGCATGCCGCCACCAAAGAGGAGTTCAGGCTGAGCTCTCCGGAGAATAGGTTGATCTTCACCCTGGATAGCCCCATGGGAAAGGCAATAGACCTGGGAAAGTATCCCGAAGGCGCCAGCCTCACATTCGCCTTCAAGACACTTGAGGGCTACACCTACTACACCGATCAGGTGAAAAACCCAGATTTCTTGAGCCACGTGAGAAAACTCCCCACCGGATATAACAAATGGGAGCTTCGCTGGGAGAAATCCTATGGGATGCGCCTCAAAAGCTACAAGGATCTCACAGCAGAGATAATGGTGGCACCCATCGTCCGCGAGGATGTAATTTTAGAGAAAGACAGCCACGTGGTGGCCAGACTGGTCAGCAAGAATACGCCGAATCATAACCAGTTCTGGCTCTATAAGCCCGAGAAGAAGCTGATCTTCGACTCCATTCAGGGAAACGTGGGCAAGAGCTTTGAGGTAGGAGACTATCCGGCAGGAACCAGGCTGATCTTCGCTCTGCAGACCCAGGATGGGGCCTTCTTCTACACAGACAGCGGCCTCAATGAGGACGGGAAATCGCACGTCCTTCGGCTGAAGCTCGGATCGAACAAATGCCAGCTTCGCTGGGAGGACCTTTACGGTCTGAAGGACACCGACTATAACGACCTGGTGGTGGAGATCAAGATGGATCCAAAACAGGATCCTAAAAAGCGGGTGACTGGATAATATCCAACGGGTGGCATGGGATTAGGCTGGAATAAATCAGGAACAAGGCAGCCAGTCCACGCAGATCTCGCCGGACTGGCTGTCAGACCACAGCTGGATCAACTTCTCGATGGAGAATACACCGGTCAGATCCTCAACGCTGCGGCCGATGAGAGGATGGCGGCCTTTTGCGGTGACGCCAGGGTCGACGGACTGCCAGGCGATATGAGCATTGCCTATGACATTGGAGCTGATGCTCGCCTCCAGGCCTCCTCTCGGCGATGCGGCGTCTGCGGAATTTGCATAGGCCCCCGTTCGAACCTGAGTATCTCTATTCAAGTGCTCTACATCGGTGTATGATTCGGTCATGACTGCACCGGTATCATAGTTTTTGACAGTGAGCATATCGTTCTGGCCGCCACTGATAGCGGCTGGTGTATAGGCCAGGGGTATCTCACCCTTAATGCCGGGAATGGCCATAAAAATGATCACCAGACAAATCAGCTTCATCCACATCCATCGGTCACCATTTCGGTAATTGACGTATTCGCATTTCAAGCTGTTGCTCTGAATAGAGTGCTGCTTATGCCCTGCCCGTTCCCAGCTGAACGATCCGATTCATATCTTGCAGGGTGTTATTCCGGTTCGTCTGAGCCGCCTGGTTGTTAGGGTCAAGAAGCAGGGCTTTATCGAAGCGTTCCAGCGCTTCCTGGTACTTTCCCTGCTCCCGCAGGACTACCCCCTCATTATTCCAGGCACCTGGATTCAGAGGATCGAGTTTGCTTGCCATCTGAAGACAGACCAGCGATCCGGAGAGATCGCCTTTATCAGCCAAAGCCATGCCCTTTCCATTCCAGGCTTCAGAGTCTGAAGCATTCAGCCCCAATACTTTGTCAAAGCAGGCTATAGCCTCATCATGCCTGTCTAATCCTCTGTAGAGGGCAAGGCCCTTCCAGTTCAAAGCCTCGACATTCGTGGAGTTTATCGCCAGAGCCTTTTCGAAACTTGCTATTGCATCCTCATAACGACCCAAGATGCCAAATGCATATCCCTTGCGGTTCCAAAGGTTAACATTGCCGGGGTCCAACTCCAGGGCCTCATCATAGCTTCTTGCGGCCTCTTCTATGCTGCCGTTATACAATTGCTGATCTCCAAGGCTCGACCAGTATTCCGCCGTATGCTCTTCCGCCGCCGAGGGAATGCTTGTCGCTGCCAGAAGAGCTAATAGGGTCAATGCGAGCTTCATGAACAGCCATCTTTCATTCTGGAGATATATCTCTACCTATTCTATCTATATCCCGCATTCTACTATTCTCTCTTGATCTGATCCATCTTCATGGATAGAATGAATATTCTCCAGCCCAAAAGTTAATTAATTCCCCCTTCATATCACCATATATAACGAGGCCAGGTTTATCGCTCTGGGGATCCTGGCAGAGGAGTGGAGGAGGTTCATTATTTGAAGAGATTCGATGTAATGCTGGAAAAGGATATATCCGGATACGAAGGAGAATTTTCCGATATCATTCATCAAGCTCCGGCCTTTTATAGAATGATGACCAGGCTGCTAGATGATAAAGATCTTCCCAAATCCATGTCGCCGCAGATTATTGCCGCCATCGCATACTTCATTCTGCCCGAGGACATAATTCCCGAAGATAAGTTCGGCCCGGTGGGCTATGTCGATGATATCTATCTATGCGCCTTCGTCGCATATGAGGTGATGAAGGAAACAGGATCTTCCGATATCATATCCCGGAACTGGGATGGAGGCAGGCCTGTGATCGAGCTGGTAGAAGAGATACTCAATCGCGAAAAGGAGCTTTTGGGCAATAAGAAAGAAAGGATGATGCAGTATATAGGCTTCGACGAGATTTAGCTCGAGCAATTTTTTGGTCCCTATTCCCTTCTGGGCTTATAGGGACGCCTCATCTGACCATTGCAGAATATGCAGGTAGTGACCATAACGCCTTCTGATAGCCTCACCCTGGAGTTCTCCGGGGACAGGTAGCTGCCACAGTGCTGGCAGTAAAGCCTCTTAAGAGATCGGGGCATTCTGACCCTGGTGCGAGTGCTTATCCGCCGGGCGATCTGGACATACCTATTGCTTCTCTCAGGATGAAGCCGGTGCGCCTCCTCTGCCAGGACAAAGAGCCTTTCCATACGCTGCAGGGCAAGATCTCTGGATCTATGATTGTCCTTTCTTCGTCTCACGCCAGGACTGTGGCCACCGGGTCTATAAACCTATTTCGTCGAGAGAATCTATTTCTACATCCAGTGAGAATATCGGATTCAATGGCTGCTACATCGCTTTCCATCAAGATCGCCCCGGAGATGGAGGATTATATCCGCGCTCGCTCTACAGATATGCGCATCGCCACCACCTGCGAAGGCCCTCTGATCTTCTCCGTCAAGACCAGTCCACCCAAGCCCACAGATCATGTCATATCTGTTGGAGGGCGTATGGTCTACATCTCTGCCGTCCAGGCACCTTATATCAAGACCATAGATGCGAGTATGCTTCCGCGCTGCGCTCTGGAAAAAAGGACCCGTAACTGATGGTCGCCAAAAGAAGGCTATTTCATTGCTATGTTATGCGACTGCCTCAACCCGGATGCAATCAGAATCATCCACCATACGGCCAGGCTCATCAACGCCAGAAGTGATAAAGAGGCATAATCCATTATCGAGATCACCAGAACGATAATTGCCTTTATATGGTGATATAGACGATTGTGATAAGATCGCATCCGGGCGGTATATTCAAAGGAAAATAGAGGATATC
>NZ_DAIK01000072.1:0-4978 GCF_002496085.1 Methanosaeta sp. UBA458
CTCCCGGCGCCAATTGTCACAATTTATAATCCCTAAGTGCTGCAGGAAGTTAATCATTTCGGATTTCTTATATCGCTTCTTGCCTCTCCTGCAGATAGTGTATCGTCAGGGATATGGGCAGGAGTCCAGGAGGCTATCTGCCATGAATGCATTGGCCAAAGCATTGAGGGATAGATGGTCAGAATCCCTAACCGGTCTCATCCATGAAACATCTGGGGTTTCATTGAGGAGGTTTACATTTACAACAAGAAGAGACTGCATTCGGCACTGGATTACATGTCTTAGATCAGTTCGAATTGGAGGTTGGTTTAGTGCCGTTGCTTAACAGCCTGTCTACTATCAGGGGTTGACTCCACTTTTCCGGGCAGCTGGTGCTGCACCGGGCAGGCTTGCCGGCGACGCCGGAGGGAAAGCAGCCGGAGCCGTTGGTTTAGCTGTCGCGCCCGCGGATTCATAGATTTATCGGATGTATTAGCAATATTCACAATTCTTGACATTTATCACAATAGTAGACACTGCCCCCCATATAGGCTTCTTTCTTGATCATCGTTCCGCAAATCGAACAGGGCTTATTGACAGTGTTCTTGCACAATATGGTCTCATAGCCACCAGGATTGCCGAATAAATCCCGTTCGGTATCTCTTCCTCCTCTAGATGCCATCGCACAGATTGTGATCTTCAAAGAATCAAACAATGCCTCTTTATCTCCATCAGAGAGCGAACCAACTTTCTTCTTCGGATGCAGTTTCGCATTAAAGAGTATATCCTGCAAAATACCATTGCCTAGACCTGGGATTCTCTGCTCGGTGGCAAGCAAACCCTTCAGGCTAAGCTTCTGAACATTTGGCGGGGATACAATTGCGCAGAAATAGGCTTTATCGAATGCCGGAGTTAGCGGAGATGGCTTTTCTTTTGCCACTCTGTAATAATCATTATCCAGCTCGCCTTCCGCAAACGCTCCTACGCCTCCATACATTTGAACTGAAAGGCTAAGAGCGGAATTGTCGTCAAACTCGATCAGAAGCTGGTGTTTGGCAGGGCATGTCTCGACCTTCTCATGAAGTCTTATGTTTACACCCTCGCCGAACAGTATATTGGCACCTTCAGCCTTCATTTCCACCATGCTGCCAAACGGACTGGCTATATCAACAGTCTTGCCAACAAGGAGGTCAGAATAGGCTGATGGATCACCGTAGTACCATGCCAGCTTGTGCGGGGTATGCACCGCTGTAACCTCAGCGATACGCTTTCCGAAAACGGTATCATTAAGCTGATTTGAAAGGTTAAACGCCTCTGGCAATTCTATCATGAAATCACTCTTTTCTTCATTATTCCTCCTCCCAGCGGTATTTCCTGTTCTGGCGCAGCTTGTCAAGGCTGCAATTCAGGCATAGCCCATTGTGGCAGCATATCTGCTCCCCACATTCAGGACAGCGCCATTTTGCTGCCTCCTCTTTTAGGAATCGCTCCATGCCATGCTCCTTGATGAATTCGAGGTTCTCTATCATGCTCATGTGGTATTTGGTGCGATAGCGTTTATCGAGGCTTTTTAGCCGGCGGCAGGGGAATTTCTCGCATTCAAAGCAGAACCGCACAAGCCCTTTTCCCACCAGGTCGCATTGATCTGCCATAACGGTGCAGTTCTTACCGCGTGGTTTGCAGCCGGGACAGTATTTTCTGACGAATCCCTTTTTATCAAGCTCGTTTTTCATCGCCAGGTAACTGATACATACTCCGCAATTCATCCCACAAGGGGCAATAAGCTGCTCTTTCATCTTCCTCCCGGCGCCAATTGTCACAAATCTATAATCCCTTAGTGCTGAAGGAAGTTAATCATTTCGGATTTCTTATGTCGCTTCTTGCCTCTCCTGCAGAAAGTGTACCGTCTGGGATATGGGCAGGAGTTTTGGAGGCCAGCTGGCCACGAATGCATTGGCCAGGGCATTGAGAAGGTGTACACTTTGGCTCACAGCTATAGTGCCATCATCACCTCAATCGGAATCATCTCTCATCTTCCTGCCCGGAATCGGCCAGTCTCTGATGCTCGGGACAGTAGTAGCAGGTCCGGCCACCAAGCTTCTCATGCCGAAGAAGTGTTCCGTCCCGTGGGCAGCGACCGCCAGGATGGCGATGGCGGAGGAGATAGGATTCGGGCAGGCGGTTGAAATCCGCCCGGACAGAGATCGAGGTCGTCAGAACATCTTTTATAATTGAGATGAGTAGAGATAGCTGCATCTCATCCAGGCTCCGGGACTGGGGATGAATGCCCGCCTGAAAAAGGGCCTCATCAGAATAAAGGTTCCCGATGCCGGAGATGAGCCTCTGGTTGAGAAGCAAAGACTTTATAGTTCCCCTCCTGCTGCGCATGATCTTTAGAAAATCATCCCGGTCTATCAGCAGGGCATCGGCCCCTATCTTTCCCTCCGTCAGGAAAATGGAGGGGCTTTCTGTGAGTCCTACCTCTCCAAAAATTCTAAGATCATCAAAGGCCAGACGGCGGCCGTTCTGGAACCGGATCAGCATTCTAGTATGGGCTGGCTCTACCTCACCCATATCCTGATAGATCAGCCATCCGGTCATGCCCAGATGAAGCGTGAGCCACAGGTCCTCCTCAAGCTCTAAAAAGAGCCTCTTTCCATGCCTTTGGACGGATCGGAAGATCTTTCCTGTCAGGCATTGATTGAGCTTGACAGGTGTGACCTGGGAGAGGATGCGCTCGTCTCTGATCAGCACCTCCTGTATGGGCTGGCAGAGAACTGCAGACTCCAGATACTCTCTGGCCGATTCTACCTCGGGAAGTTCGGGCATGGCCTTCTAACATCCTTTCTTGCGAAGCATACTGCTTTGCGCAGAGCAGTATACTCGGAGAAACAACTTAGCATATATACCTCAGGCCTGAATTTAAGGCAGTGGCAGAATTGTGGTATTGGCAGCAAAGGTGTGAGCATGGGCAGCAACATAGCCAATGAGGCATATGTCTTCACTGAGACGGACAAGACCAAATCCAAATGGGTGGCCAGAGTCTACCAGGATTTTCTGCGGAGGACCGGCAGGCCCAAGACCACGTTGAGGGGGCTTTTCTATCATGCCCTGCAGATGAAGGATTCGGAATACCCGATCTGCGGGGGATTTGTAGGAGAGATCAGGATCATGAGGCCCTACCATGAGCAGGATGGGCTAAAACTCCTGAAATGGGCTCGAAAATCCAAAGCGATGGGATTCGTATCCCTCGAGGCTATAATCGAGGAGACCTCAGGCGAGGGCAGCTTTCTGCCGGCGGATATGCAGGCGAATGATCGCACGGATGGCCAGATGAGATCCGCCCCGGCCACTGAGGTCTGGCTGAATAAGCCCTCGCTCTCTTCGCTTCTCATTCCCATATGCAAAAAGCATGGCATCGCTCTAATCTGGTTCGACGGCCGCCCCTCCAAGGAGGCCATAGCAAATCTTTTCGCCCGTACCTGTGCCCAGACCACCATCCTTACCCTCTCCGACCTCAGCCCGAAGGACGCATTCTTCGCCCATGATCTGGCGGATTTGATCGACGGCTCAAGGCCCGTGGGGCACAGCGCAAGCATTGAGGTGAAATCGATCGGTCTGGTGCCCGACCAGATTGGATTGCTGAAGATTCCGCTTGTACATGGCAATAGAGGCCAAAGGGAGGAAGAGGAACGCTACGAAAGATATCTGAAAAAATGCTCTCTCGATCCGAGAAAGGTGGCAGAGCTGGATGCCCTTGAGGTCTATTATCCCGGCGGAGTTGCCGCATATCTTGTCGATGCGCTGTCCAGATATCTGCATGGCGATATTTGATCTCTTTTTATCTTAGCAGCTCTACATTGCTCCTCATGCCGCGCTCCCTTTGCCTTCCATTCAGCTCAGTTCGGACGCGGAAGTATTATAATAGTCTGGATCGCACTTGAACTGATATGACAGAAGTTCCGGATATCCCTCTGGACCAGATCCAGCAGCGAGTGGTGGCCATGTGGATGGGAAGCTTTTACGGCAGCAGCGGCTATGTGGCCCGGAAGCTTGGCAAGAAGGGCCTGAGGGAGTTTCAGGATATCGGAGCCCGCCAGGTTGCGGCCACCTTCAAGCAGCTGGGCCTGGACGAGCCGGAGAGCGTTGCCATGGCCATAGCCACCAATGACAAGAACCTTTTTGGAAGCCAGGTGGAGGTGGCAGAAGGGGACGGCTTTGTGGAGATCAGACGACTCCGCTGCGGCCAGATGGGGGGTGCCAAGTCTTTTGCACGGGTGGGGGCGAGCCTGATTGCCAAGGAGCACTGCAAGACCTGCATTGAATCCCACTGGCAGAAGGTGTTCTCTGAGCTGAAGATGGAGCTCGAGGTCGAGCACACCGACGAGGGATGCATAATGAGAATATCAAAGCGAGAAGCTTGAAAAAAAGCAACTGAAAGAGTTCAGTCCGAGATCGCACTAGTAATATCAGGCGGCAGATCTGGATCTGCGCTCCTCGAGCTCTCTGCTCTTTGCATCGGCCTTGGAGAGAGCCGTCTCCTTGGCCAATTCTCTTGCTTTCGTCCGCTCAGACTCGGCCTGGGACCGAAGATCTGCGGCTGAGGCCTTCGAGTCAGCAGCTGCAACATTGCGATCGGCTCTCATGCCCGCAATTTTTTCGGACTGCTCTGATCGGCTGCTTTTCAATTCCCTGCTATTCTCGATTGCCTCTGTCCTCTCTTTTTGCGCCTGATCGCGGGAGCTGGTGGCAGAGGCTTTAGACAGGGATGCAGAATCCCTTTCCTCTTGTGCAGGGGGAGAGGATTGTGCAGACGCGGAGCACTGGTCATTGCTTCCAACTTCTTTCTGAGGATCTGATGCTTGTATGGATAGGATCGCAGCCGCATTATTGCTTTTCTCTGAATTGGATGGTGCTGCAACAGCCTTTGCACTCATCGCTTCATCATTGCGTTCTGCCCGTTCCTCGGCCAGTTCGTCCTTCTTCACAGATTGGCTCT
>NZ_DAIK01000026.1:0-800 GCF_002496085.1 Methanosaeta sp. UBA458
TCTCCTCCCACCTCCACCCGGCAGGCTCCGCACATCCCCGTTCCGTCCACCATGATCGGAGTCAGGCTCACAGTCGTATCCACTCCCGCAGCCCGAGAGGCATCCGAGGAGACCTTCATCATAAATGGACAGCCGTGGGCGAAGATCCTGTTGATCTTTTTTCCGGATTGCAGCTCCTGCTCGATGAAGTCATTGGCCCAGGCGGTCTTGCCGCAGCCTGTCACCACATGAACCTCGTCGCTGAATTCTCCCAGCCTGTCCGTCCAGAAGACGAAATCCGGGCCCCGGCCCTCCACCACGGTGATGACATAGTTGCCCTTCTCCTTGAGGGCCTTGACCAGTGGTAGCGAGGGCCCCACGCCGAAGCAGCCGCAGGCGCATATCACCCGGCCGAAGTTCTCGATCTCCGAGGGCTTGCCCAGGGGGCCGGCGATGTTGGCCACAGAATCGCCTTCACACATGGTGGATAGCTTTGCAGTGCTGGTTCCCAGGACATAGAAGACGATATCTACTGTTCCCTCTTTTTCGTCCCAGCCGGCAAGGCCCATGGGAATCCTCTCCCCTTTCTCGTCCACCCTGATGATCACAAACTGACCGGGCTTTGCGCTGCTGGCGATCTTGGGCGCCTTGAACTTCATATGAATGATATTGGGAGCCACTGTCTCCTTGGTTACTATCTCGTACATCTAGCCTCCTCGAACTTTATTCAGCGAATAGACCACTCCCGCCGGGGACTTTTTGGCGCAGCGGCATAGAGCGCTAGCGCATAAAAGCCAGCTTTTTGGGCCGCTTCTGGAATT